>DAOVYZ010000447.1 GCA_030635365.1 Bacteroidales bacterium | reverse complement strand
TTACAAGTTGGTCTAACTGGCTTCTATGTGTTTCAAGTTCTTTGTTTTGTTGATCAATTGAGTCATGTTGTGAAGCTAGCTCTTCGTTCTTTTGTAATATTTCTTTTTCGTACTCTTTTAGTTTTACAATATCCGATTCAATTCCGACTAGTTTTACAATATTCTCATTTTTGTCCAGAATAGGCGAAATAGTTACCTGAGTCCATATTTTTTTTCCTGATTTTGAAATTGCTTCACTTACAGAGTTTACGGGTTCTTTATTTATAATGCAGAAATCTATTAATTTATTAATATTTTTATTTGAACTCACGTTTAATATATTTTCGCCTTTTTCCCTTTTAAATTCATTTAAACTATAACCGTACATTTTCATATATGCATCATTAAACCATTCAAAATTACCTTTTGCATCCATTATGCTGATAACATTGTTTGTTTCCCTGGCAACAATCGATAGTTTTTCCAGTTCTTTGTTTTGTTCCTCAATAGCATCACGTTGAGCTAATATTTCTTCTTGTTTAGTTTCAAGGTCTATTTGGTTTTCTTCTAATTGGGTGTTTAGTTCATATAAGTCTTTGGTTTTTTCTTTAACCAAATGTTCAAGTTTTTTATTTTTTATTTTAATATTTCTTAAACGAAGCCTGTAAAATATAAAAACAGTAAATATTAGAATAGTAATTATACTTATTCTAAACCACCAGGTACCCCAAAACGGTGGTTTGATTATTATTTTTATAGAACTTCCTTTATTATTCCAAATACCATCATTATTAGAGGCTTTTACCCTAAAAGTATATTCTCCGGGGGGTAAAGTCGAATAATTTGTAAACCTCCTGTTTCCAACGTAGTTCCATTCCTTTTCAAGCCCTTCTAACATATATGCATATTGGGTTTTTTGGGGAGAAAGAAAATTCAATGCTGTATATTCAAAATATATGATATTATCATTATGCGTAAGCACAATTTCTTGAGTTTCGTAAATGGAATTTTTAAGTATTATACGGCCATTAAATTTTTCACCTACAGGAACAGGTTTGTTGGATATTTTAAAATCTGTTATTAAAACCGGAGGTTTAAATTTATTGTGACGAATACTATCGGGGTGAAAAATAGTAAAGCCATTTGTTCCTCCAAAATACATTTTACCTTCTTTGTTTTTGTGAGCAGCACCATAATTAAACTCATTTCCTTGTAATCCATCAAATCTATCGTAGTTTTTAAATTGTTTTGTTTCCGGATTAAATTTTGATATTCCTTTATTGGTGCTAATCCAAATATTGCCTGATTTATCTTCAAGTGCCGAATAAATAACATTGTTTGGTAAACCATCTTTAACAGAAAAGCGCGTGAAATTATCTTCATCAGGATTATAAAGATTTAGTCCTTCTGTTGTGCAAATCCAAATTCTATTTGAATTATCTTCAAATACAGAGAAAATTATATTTGAACTTAAACTGGTGGTATCATTTGTACTGCTGTAAATTTGAGTGAATTCATGTTTGTTTCTGTCATATCTGTTTAGTCCAAGCATTGTTCCTATCCAAATAATTCCGGAATGGACTTCTAAAATTGATCTAACTCGGTTATCACTTAAACCATCTTCAATTGTTAAATGATTAAATTGATTTTTATTTTTATCGTATAAGCTAATTCCTTTATTTCTTGTACCAATCCATAATTGGCCTTTACTATCCTCATATAAAGTATTTACCCAGTCGCAAGAAATGCTGTTAGGATTATCGGGGTCATTTTTATAATTTGTAAAATTTTGTTGCAAATAATTATATTTGTTCAATCCATTTCTTGTTGCTATCCAAAGAATTCCATTGCGATCTTTCCGAATACAATTAATATTATTATTACTAATACTGTTTTTATCATGTTGGTTAAATTTAAATACCTTGAATTCATTTGTTTTACTATTAAACAAATTCAGGCCTCCGCCTAATGTTCCTATCCATATATTCTCATTGTTTTCTTCGTAAATGCTTAGAACATAGCTTTTACTTAAGCTTTTTGGATTATTAGGAATATTATGATAAGATTGAAATCCTTTAGGATTAGATTCAAACCAATTTATGGAGCCGGAATTGGTTCCAATCCACATAATACCGGATTTATCTTCACTTATGCATAATATATTGTTGTCGTTAAGGTTGTTTAATTTCTTATCATCAGAATAGTATGTTAAAAATGTTTCGGAATCTCTATTAAAAAGATTTAATCCATTCAGGGTTCCAATCCATAATCTATGTAATTGGCCTTCATATATACAAGTAACTTTATTGTGGCTTATGCTATATGGATTTTCCGGGTCGTGATAATATGTTTTGAAATGCCCTGTTTTTTCATCATACCTGTTTAGCCCATTTTCAGTTGCTATCCAAATAGCACCACTGGAATCACAATGAATATCATTGATGATATTATTTGATAATGAATTTTTGTTTTCCGAATCAGCCTGGAATCGTATGAAGTTATTTTTTTCACGATCGAAAAGATTTAACCCATTATTAGTTCCTATCCAAAGATTTCCCGATAAGCTTTCTTTAATTGAATTAACAATATTGTTGCTTAAGCTTTTATTATCAAGTGGGTTATTTACATAAGATTTAAAACTTTCCAAATCAGGGTTTAATTTATTCAATCCCCCTTCGCGAGTACCTACCCATAATTCCCTGTTTTTAGTTTCATGAATACATAGTACCTGGTTGTGAGGTGAATTAAGATCTGAAGTGTCAATCATATAATTAGTGAAGAAACCTGTTTTATGGTTAAACCTGTTTATGCCCATAGTCAATGTTCCCAACCATATATAGCCTTGATGGTCTTCAATAATAGATAGTATATATTTCCCTTTAATGCTATTTGGATTATTATGATCAGATAAGATTGTTTTAAACTCATAGCCATTGTATATATTTACTCCATCCTGAGTTCCAAACCACATAAATCCTTTTGAGTCTTGCAACATACACCTTACTTCGCTTTGTGATAATCCATCTTCTATTGTAAGATACTTGAAGTTGATATCTTGATTTTGTGCCGGTATAATAAATGAAAAAAAAAACAGAAAAGGAAGTATCATATAATACTTCCTGATTAAGGAGTTGTATTTTAGAAGGATATGCATTTTATTATTAGTTTGATTTTAAACAAAATATTTATTAAAGTTATATGTGTATAAAAGTACTACTTAGAACAGGGACTTTAGAACATGCCATGATGATATTCCTCACCACATTATGATAATATATCTCACCTAATTTTTGAAAATTTTATTATGTAAAAACTTCTTTCATGCTATTTTAAATTAGAGCCATATTGATTTATGTCTTGCACAAAACAGGAGAAGCCGGGGCTCAATCTGATAAAAAGAGGTTGTCCAAAAAGTTAAAAAAAATAAAGAATTGTAGTTTTTTCTACTTTGCGAAAC
>DAOVYZ010000450.1 GCA_030635365.1 Bacteroidales bacterium | reverse complement strand
TAAAAAAATGTGATTTTATAAATTGAACGCAACTTTATATCCGTAAATTGAGTCATATGATAAATTGTTAATGTGTAACCTAAATTTTAAGCAATGAAAAATGCAATATTTTATATCTCATTTGTTATTTTATTAATAACAGCCTGTACTAAAGAAACCGATAATGATAAGCAATTAACCTATGATGACTTTAAGAATTCTTTAACAATGCATATGGATTATGATGCAATTATTGAGGAATTTGGGCAACCTGCTAGAGATATAGGAAGCGGAATACATATTTATGTTTATGAATTAGATGACTCAACAGAGATATGGATTGGCTATATTGATCATATATTATATGCCAGGCATGTTGATAAAAACCAACAATTACTTGAAACTCTAATTTGATATTATTTAAGTTTTATACTTACAAATAATACAACAATAATTTTGGCTTAAATTTTGTTATTATTCTATGAATCATAAAACTAAATGATATGAAAAAGATAATAAATACTTTGGCATTAAGCTTAATTATAGGCTTGTTATTAGTGTCCTGTGATTCTCCCTTATCTGATATTGAAATTAACGACCCTTCACTAATCAATTGTGTTTTTACAATTGAACGAACAATTGAGAATGGTAGTGAATCGGAATATGCTACAGCAATATTAACAGATAAAAATCTAGGTTTAGTTCAATTAAAAAATGGCAGTGTAAAAGTGAATAATCAAAATCTAGGTTACTACGGTTTTACTAAAACATACCATTCAGATATTCAGGTTGAATTAAACACACAATATACTTTTACAGTTGTTTTAGCCAACGGAGAAGAGTACAGTTCTTCTGTTATAACTCCGGCTAACGATTTTGGGAATGTAGGTTTGCCAAATGAAGTAACAATTAATAGTGATGTTCCAATTACCTGGACTGATTTTAATTCAAGTAATAATATAAAAATAATGTACCAGGTATTAGATCATGAGAATGTTTGGCATGATGTATTTGAAACAACCACAACAGATGACGGAAGTTATGCTATAAGTAATGACAATATACAATACTCAAATTCTTTTATGGATCTTGCTGAAGCAAAAGTGATACTAATTCGAAATACTGATGGAAATATTAATCCGAATTTTAGAGGAGGAAGTATTACAAGTAATTTTAGATACTCACAAACTTTTGATTTTGTAAACAATTAATTATTCCATATTGATAATTTGTTTTTAATATATTCAATAATTTGATCATTTTCCTTTTTCCCATTTCCTGAAATTTTAATTGGGGATCCAATTGAAATAAATATCTTTTTATTTCTTCTAATAGGGCCTAGGTCTTTTACAATTTTTCCATTTCCCCAAAAATCAGTTTTTAAAGCAACTGGAATTACTTGGGCATTTGCAGACTTGGCTAATTTTACACCCAAGGAATTGAACTCAGCTGAATTAAAGATTGCTTTTCGGCTTCCTTGCGGAAAAATAACTATAGATATATTATTGCCTAGAATATCTTTGCCTTGTTTCATAACAGACATAAGGTCTTCTCTTGAGTTTAACCTGCCAACGGTAATCGGCTTTCTTGCCCTCATTACCGGGCCAAAAAGAAAATGATTGGCAAGGCTTTCTTTAACAACAAAAGTAAGCTCAGTATGTGATGCAATAAGGAAAGGAAAAATCATGGATTCCATAGCGCTCATATGATTGCTTATAAAAACAACCGGTTCTTTACATTCTTTTATATTATCTAATCCATCTATGTGAAACTTACCACCACAATTTTCAATTAACCTAAAAACATCAAATGAAGATGAAGTCCATTTTTCTTTATTGTATAATCCTTTTAGTGCTAGTTTTTTATTTTTAAAAACTAGCTGTATATATTTTATAACAAAATAAATTTTGGTATTGAGAAATAGTTTGTCTAAAAATATTCTTGAATGATCTTCTGTAGTATAGGTGTTATTTTTAAAAACAATATTTTGATTAGAATTCATGTTATTTGATAATTTAGAAATATGCGCGAAGGTACTAAAATGTTATCTGCATAAAAATCAAAAGAGCATAAGAAAAAACTTATGCTCTTTAATCCTTATTATTATAATGTTACTTTTCTAACTCAATTAAAATATCATCTTTCATAACTGTATCTTCAGGATTGAAATTAATATTTTTCACTTTTCCCTGAAAGTCTGAAATAATTTCATTTTGCATTTTCATTGCTTCTAAAATTAGGAGAGGGTCTCCTTCTTTTATAACTTGATTTTCTTCTACTAAAAGTTCTACAATTTTACCAGGCATTGGTGCCTGAATTTTTTCCACTTTTGATTCCGTCTTATTCTTATCCAAAAATTTACGCCTTTTATATGAAAAAGGAGATTCTACAGATATAGAATAACTCACACCATTTACTAAGACCTCGTATTGGTTTTGGTTTTTTTCAAGAATATCAACCTGATACTTCTTTTTTTGCCAGGTGATAAAAACAAAACCATTTTTATCAGAGGTAATTTCTAAAGGGATTTTTTCTTTTCCTTTCTTAATATAAAGTTCTTTCGGATTAAGAAATTCATATTTCTTATTTTTATCAGTACAAGAAATAAATTTTTGTTTGCCTTTCTTTGATTTTGAGAACATCATAATTTCGAAAGTTTAAGTTAAATTGATTTTAATCTTTTATTCATTAACCAGGGGGTCATATTTTTCCCCTTTTCGTAATCAACAAATGTATTACTTTCTATATCGAGTTGAATGTTATGGTTAAGAGCAGCCCAAAATGCAGCTATCATTTCTTCATCGGTTTCCTGATGATAAGATTGTTTCATGTCTTTTTCAATAAAAGATGTTGAGATTTCACCTTTTCTAAATTTCGGATGATTTAATACAGCCTTACAAAATGGTGCTGTAGTTTTTAGTCCTTGAATATATAACTTATTTAGTGCCAGGAGTGTATTATTTATTGCTTTTTCTCGAGAATCTCCATAACAAATAAGTTTTGCCAGCATAGAGTCAAAATTTGCTGTAACATTTGAACCATTTGCAACCCCACTATCAAACCTGATATATTTACCTCTTGGTGCCTGAATTTTTTCAATTGTTCCCAGGTAGGGGCTAAAATTTGATTGGGCATCTTCAGCATTTATACGGCACTCAATAGCCCAACCTTTAAATTTAATATCTTTTTGCTGGTGTTCTAGTTTTTCGCCTTGTGCAATTCGTATTTGCCACTCGATTAGATCAAAACCGGTTACCATTTCTGTCACCGGATGCTCTACCTGAATACGAGTATTCATTTCCATAAAATAAAACTTGCCCGATTCATCAAGTAAAAACTCAACAGTCCCTGCATTCTTATATTTTGAGGCTTTAGAAATATTAATAGCCGATTCACCCATTTCTTTTCGAAGTTCTTCATTTAAAGCAATTGAAGGTG
>DAOVYZ010000384.1 GCA_030635365.1 Bacteroidales bacterium | reverse complement strand
CAAAAACATTTTCAACATTAATTGAGTAGGTTTGGTATTCAGGATTATCCGATTGTAATACAATTTCACTTGTTTCATTGATCTTATTATATAAACGCTTATACACTATTCCATCATATTTTGTAATAAGTATATATGGTTTCCCATTAAGTATTGCTCCCCAATTTAACAGGTACTCACAAATAATGTATGATCCGGATTTTACAGGTTCCATGCTGTCCCCTTTAATTTGAAAGATACGGTAAGTTCTATCTTTGCTCAATTCAATTAATGGCATCGAAAAGTGGGGTAGTTCTTCAATATAGCCGGAATCAGCATAACCTTTTGTATATCCTGCAGAGGCTTGAATTGGCACTGTGGTTATTAACTCTTTATCTTCCTTATTAACCACAGTACTAACCACTCGCAAATTATTGCCTTTAGTGTAGGTTGATAAATCATTATCTTGAATATCAGGATATAAATCATTATTTAACTTAATATTTATTAAATAGTCTATTGTAATACTAAAATAATTAGCAATATCTTGTAATACTGATAATTTAGGTATTGCTCTGTCTTCTTCGTAAGATCCTATCATTGATCTTTTAACTCCAATTTTATCTGCAAAGTCTTCTTGAGTTAATCCACTATACTTACGCAAAAACTTAATGTTGGTAGCAATAATACTCATAGCTTTAATTCCTTTAGTTTGCATTCTGATTGGTAATAAAATTAATGTAACAAAGCTATAAAAAAAACCAATAATATTAGCATAAAACTAAAATATTTAGTAATATTGCTAATATTATTAGCAATAAAATAATGAAATCTGAGACCTTAAATAAACTTAAAATCTCGGCTAACGCAGCAAAATATGATGTTTCATGTGCATCAAGCGGAAGTAATAGGCCTAATACTGGAAAAGGTATAGGAAACACCTCTCCCTGGGGTATTTGCCATAGTTTTACAGAGGATGGAAGATGTATTTCGTTGCTAAAATTAATGCAAACCAATCATTGTATTTACGATTGTGCATATTGTGCCAACAGGAAGAGTAATGACATACAAAGAACAACTTTTACTGTAAATGAAGTCACTGAATTAACTATTGAGTTTTATAGAAGAAACTATATTGAAGGTTTGTTTTTAAGCTCCGGTATAATTAAAAATCCTGATTAGACAATGGAAAGGATGGTTCAAGTAGCAAAGGAATTGCGTGTAAAACATAATTTTCATGGGTATATACATCTAAAATCAATTCCCGGTGCTAGCGATGAACTTCAACAACAATCAGGTTTATATGCCGATAGATTAAGTGTGAACATTGAAATTGCTACAGAAAATAATCTTAAAATGCTCGCACCAGATAAGGATTTTTCAAGTGTTATGAATCCTATGAATACAATAAAAAATAAGATTTTCGAAAATAAGGAGGAACGTAGAAAATTCAGATATGCTCCAAAATTTTCCCCGGCAGGGCAAAGCACTCAACTCATTGTAGGCGCAACAACAGATAACGATAAGCATATATTAAGTTTAGCCAGTAATTTATATAATTCACAAAAGCTTAAACGAGTTTATTACTCTGCTTTTATACCTGTAAATAGTTATGATAAGAGATTACCCGCTTTGAATGAACCGCCATTAAGAAGAGAGAATAGACTATATCAAGCCGATTGGCTTTTCAGGTTTTACCATTTTACTATGGATGAAATTGTTAATGATAACAACCCACACCTTGATCTGGAGATTGACCCAAAATTAAGTTATGCAATACGTAATCCATGGATATTCCCGGTAGATATTAATAAAGCGAGTTACGAAACTTTGCTGCGGGTTCCGGGAATAGGAGTATTATCTGCTAAAAAAATTATCCTGGCCAGAAGGTACAGCAAACTAAATCTGCTAAATCTAAAAAAGATTGGAGTTGTATTAAAACGCGCTAAATATTTTATTACATGTAACGAACTGAAAGCGGCTACAATAAATGAATTTTTACCTGAAAAGGTAAAACAAATAATACTAGCAGAGGATAATAAACAACTTAAAACTAAAAATAGAACTAAGCCATTGCATACACAGTTAAGCTTATTTTCAACAACTTAATATTAATGATATGAATCTATTTATTTACGATCAAACATTCGAAGGACTAATAACAGCAATACAAAGCGCATTTGAACTTAGTATTGAGCCTGATAAAATTGTAAGCACAAGGTCATTCCAAGATGACTTATTTGCCAATAAGCATGAAGTAATTACTGACCCGGAAAAATTTGATGAGATGTGGGGCCTTATTAAGAAAAAAACAAATGAACAAAATTGTCAAAGAGTTTATAAGGCTTTCTTGTCCGAATTTTATGATATAGAAATAGTTATATATCATTACATAAAGTTAATTATGGATACACCCTACAACGTAGAAGTTAATTTTAGTGAGGATTCCGTCATTAAAATTAATAATGCACAAAAGAAGGTATCAAGAGAAGTACAAAGAGTTATGATGTTTGTTAGGTTTCAGAAGACTACCGACGAAATTTTCTATTCTTCATTCGATCCTAAATATAATGTTATTCCTTTGACAGTTAATCATTTCAGAAATCGCTTTGCCGATCAAAAATGGGTGATTTTTGATACCAGGAGAAAATATGGCTATTATTACGATTTAAAAAATGTGCACGAAATTACAATAGGAGAACAGAAAGTGGAAAATGCAACAGGTAAAGTAAATAGTGATATATTGCATGTAAATGAAAAACTATTTCAAAAACTGTGGAAGGGTTATTTTGACGCAATAAATATTAAAGAAAGGAAAAACTTAAAAGTTCATGCTCAATTTTTACCAAAAAGGTTCTGGAAATTCTTACCTGAAAAAGACTTTAAGAATACGTTTGTAATAAATTAGTTTTCTTTATTTTATATTATGGAAAGTTATTTTTTTCTTAAATCCGCAAGCCATGGCACGGATTTATTGATAATCAGTAAGTTAATTGTAATTTACTGTTATCTATATAAGTTAACCGTGCCACGGCTAATCACTTAATCTGTAGGCGGATAAAAATTCACTTGCGGATTTAAGGTATTTAATAATCTGAATTGATATTTAGGATTATTCTCCGTAAAAATATTCTTGCTAATTTATATCATCAAATACTGTGAATAAATATCAAATATTTTTTGATAACTTTTGAATTCAAATTAACTTATATTCCATTTTATTAGTGTATTTTCATAGTATTAATTAATTGTTATGAAATTAAAATATCAAAACAATATTTTCATACTTATTATATTATTATTCATTTGCTTGTTAAATGGGTGTAAAAAAGAGGATCACTCCAGATTCCAGGCATCTTGGTCGGCTAAAGATCCTATATTAACACCCTATAATATTAGAAAACATGAAAAAGATTTGGGAAACCTTGTGCTAAATTCTTCATTTGAATTAGGGAAATTTTATTATGAAGAAAATAATATTGAGTCATTTGATATAAACGGTTGGAAAAAGGTAGGTGATGGCATAGAGTGGATAAATACCGAAAATAACAAATACAAGTATAACGAAGCATTTGAAGGTACGCATGCTATAAAAATATCACGAGAAAGTGCTGATGAAACAGATAAGGATGGAAGTGGTATTATGAGTGATTATATAAAAGTGATTCCCGGAAATTATTCATTAAACCTTTTTCTTCGATTAGAAAATATTTGCCCTAATCAAGCGAGAATTGGTACAAAAATGTTTGATGCTATTAACATTCGCTTGCAATATTACGATAAAAATAAGATTGAAATTGATGGAACTGAATACAACGCATTCAATAACATTAGAGTAGATAATAGATTTAAATCGTATACTCTTTCAAACTATCAATACATTGATGAACTGGAATGGGGTGAGATTCATGGCAGAACCGCAAATTTCCCCTTTTATAATGGAGATATTCCTGATAAAACAAGGTATGTTAAGATTTTTATTGGCTTGAAAGGGTCGGGTAAAATGTGGATTGATAATATAGATTATCGATATACTAGTGAGAATTTCACATTGAAAGAAAGATTAGAGCCCTATTTTGATTCTTCTTATTCAGTGCACGATTTAGTTTTCCCAATACCAAGATTTATTATAAAGAAAAAAT
>DAOVYZ010000317.1 GCA_030635365.1 Bacteroidales bacterium | reverse complement strand
ATATAAGCAAAAAACATATAGAAGGAGTTGCTTCTAGTCTTGAATTAACTCAAGCAAACTCTGATTATTTAACAACAGTTTCAGAGCATACCCAAGCATTAGTAGATTTATTAAATGCCAAAATTGAATTAGAAAAAATATTAACTGAATTATAAAATGAACCATTCATGCACTAAAATAAATAAGAATAAAAATTTATATGAATGTTCCATCGTAATTGAAAAACAGACGTTTAAAAACAATCAGCTATTTATTAAATATGTATACGCTAAAAATTAAATATAAACAGATGAAAAAAATAATTGTATTAGCAGTAATTGCTGTATTAGCAGCATGCAGTCCAACAACAACAAATGAAAATGTTTCAGAACTTGCTGCAAAAAGAGATTCTTTACAAAAAGAACAATCCAACATTGAAAAACAATTAAACGAAATTAATCTACAAATTGCATCTTTGGATACTACAATCAATCCTAATGATTTGAAGATTATCAAGAAAATAACAATGCAAAAAAATAAAATTGTAAGTATTGAAAAGAAAATAAAAACTTTAGAAAATAAAAAAACTGCAAAGGATCAAAAAACTTTATTGCCTGTTGCAGTTAAAGAAATGCAAGATGAACAGTTCGACCACTATATCATTGCATATGGTGAGGTTGAAGCAAAAGAATATGCTCGCATTAGCCCTGAAATAGGTGGACTCATTGAAAAAATTCACGTCAAAAAGGGTCAAAGTGTTACCAAAAATCAATTATTAGTTTCACTTAATACTTCGGCAATTGATAAACAAATAAAAGGAGTTAAAAGTGGATTAGAATTTGCAACAAAAACATTTGAAAAACAAGACAATCTTTGGAAGCAAGGTATAGGTTCTGAAATTGATTATTTAACTGCAAAAAATACAAAAGAAACGTTAGAATCTCAACATGAATCTCTTAAAGCACAAAAAAGGATGGCTCAAATAAGAGCCCCATTTAACGGAATTGCGGATAAAATATATCCAAAAGAAGGAGAAATGGCTAGTCCTTCCTTTCCTGTTGTTGAATTTGTAAATCTTGATAACCTGGTAATTAAAACAGATGTTTCAGAAACATATATTAATAAAATCAAGAAAGGGCAAATTGTGGAATTAAGCTTTTCATCATTGCCAAATTTTATAGTTAAAAAACCAATTGTTGAAGTTTCAAAAGTCATCAATTCAGCAAGTAGAACATTTGAAATTGAAATACACTTAAATAATCCTGGCGAAAAAATAAAACCATATATGGTTTCTTCAATTCGTATCAACGATTTTTCTTCTGACAAAGCTTTTATAGTTCCTTCTTTGGCTATACGTAAGGATATTACAGGAAATTATGTATATGTAGTTAATCAAAAAGATGGAAAGAATATTGTTGGAAAAATATATATAACAACAGGCTTATCTTACAATGAAAATACGATGATATCCAAAGGCCTTGATACCGGTGATAAAGTTGTTGTTAAAGGTTATCATCTCGTAAGTTCAGGTTTACCTGTTAATGTTGTTGAATAATAAAAATACCCAAAATGAGTGTTAAAGAAACATCAGAAAAAGTAGTAAGAGAGTTTAAACTAACCACTCTTGCACTTAAGAACAAAAATACCGTTTATCTCCTTACAGTAATACTTTTGATTTTTGGAATATATTCGTACCAAAATTTACCCAAGGAGCTTTACCCGGAATTAGTTTGGCCTCAAATTATGGTTCAAACGATTTATCCGGGGAACTCTCCTGAAGATATCGAGAATTTAATAACCCGGCCTCTTGAAAAAGAAATAGAAAATGTCCGTGGGCTCAAAGAATTAACTTCAATATCAGCACAAGATGCATCAATGATATTCGCAGAATTCAACACAGATGTTGATTTGGAAGATGCCTTAAAAAGGGTTAAAGACGCTGCTGATAATGCAAAAACAGAATTACCCCCGGAAGGCCCTGCCTTTCCTGGCCCAAATGCTTTCGATATCGACTTCTCTGAGTTTGCCATACTAAATATTAATCTTTCAGGAGAATATGGTATAGATGAATTAAAATACTATGCTGAACAGTTACAAGATGAGTTTGAAAGTATTCCCGAAGTTTCAAAAGTTTTAATAGAGGGTGTAAATGATAAAGAAATTAAAGTAAATGTAGATCTTTTAAAACTTGAAGCCTTAGAAATATCCTTTTTTGAAATTAAAACAGCTATTCAAAGTGAAAATATTTCGATGTCCGGAGGAGAAATACTACTTGGACAAACAAGAAGAAGCATTAGAACCGTTGGAGAATTTAAGGATATTACCGAATTGGAAAACATTATAATAAAAAGCGAAGAAGGTAAAAATGTTTATTTAAAAGATGTTGCTGAAGTAATTGATGGTTATGCTGAACCAACAAGTTTTGCACGTTTAAATAAAAAATCTGTTGTTTCTGTCCAGATTGTTAAAAAAGGAGGAAAAAATTTATTATCAACAACAGACAAGGTCTACGAAAAATTAGAAGAAGCTAAAAATAGCAATATAATTCCCGAAAATCTTGATATTTCAATTACCAACGACCAGAGCGAAATGGTAAAAATGCAACTAAGCAACTTGGAAAATAGCATGATTATGGGAGTAATTTTTGTTATTCTTGTACTGTTTTTCTTCTTAGGAACCAGAAATGCATTATTTGTTGGTTTGGCAATACCAATGTCAATGTTTATTTCCTTTGTTGTTATTGGCGCAATTGATTTCAATATTAATATGATTGTTTTATTTTCTTTGATCCTGGCATTGGGCATGTTAGTTGATAATGCCATTGTGGTGGTTGAAAATATATACCGGTTTGTAGATATGGGGTATGATCCTTGGGAAGCAGCAAAAAATGCTGTAGGAGAAATAGCTATTCCTATTATTGCTTCAACAGCAACAACTTTGGCTGCATTTTTTCCTTTGGTATTTTGGAAAAGTCTTATAGGTGAGTTTATGAAATATTTACCCATTACACTAATTATTGTCCTATCATCGTCTTTATTTGTTGCTTTAGTTATAATTCCGGTTATAGCAGCTACTTTTATAAAGGTAAAAACAAAAAATGGAAATGATAACCCTAAAAAGCAAAACAAAAAAGCTTTATTCTTTGCTTTCGGCCTAGTTGTTGTTGGTTTCCTATTTCTCTTTGCTGGATGGAGAACTTTTCCTAATCTACTTATTGTATTTGGATTCATCGGGATTTTACATAAATTATTCTTGCAAAGGATGGAATCTTGGTTTCAGGATATTTTCTTAATTAAATTAGAAAAACTATACAGTCGAGTTTTAAAATTTGCTTTACGTGGAAAAAATTTATTGTTGTTTTTTGGAGGTACTTTAGCATTACTTGTAATAACAATTATGCTTTTCTTTTCCAGTATGCCAAATATAATATTTTTCCCGGATGCTGACCCCAATTTTATTAATGTTGTAACAGAACTTCCTATTGGAACAGATATTAATGGGACAAATGATTTTGTTCATAAGCTTGAAGATGATATAATAGATTTTTTTGAACCATTTAAAAATGAAGAAGGTGAACCAATTGTTGAGTCTATTTTAACTACAGTAGGACGGGGAGACCCAATGGATTTTTCTGCAGGAACAAAACCAAACCAAGCTATTATTACTGTTAGTTTTATTGATTTTAAATTTCGTGGTGAAAAAAATAATACTTCAACCATGATGAGTCAATTAAGTAATCAGCTTTTAGGTAAATATCCAGGAGTAGAACTAGAAGTTTCAAAAGATGATGGCGGGCCACCAACAGGAAAACCAATTAATTTGGAAATAATTGGACAGGAGTTTGATCAACTTGTGTATCTTACTGACACTATTAAAAATATGCTTGAAATAGCAAGCATTGAAGGTATAGAAGGATTAAAAATGAATGTTAGTACCCAAAATCCGGAATTATTAATTCATATTGACCGTGATAAAGCTCAGCGCTATGGTTTATCAACAATGATGATTGCAGGAACTATAAGACAATCATTATTTGGTGATGAAGTTTCGGACTTTAAAGTAGGTGAAGATGAATTTCCAATTTTTGTTAGATTAAAAGATGAATATAGGTATAATCTTCCTGTAATGATGAATATGAAGATGCCTGTATTTAGAGATGGCCCACCGGCTTATATCCCTCTTTCTGCAGTTGCAAGTTTTGAATATTCAACAACATTTAGTTCTGTTCGCCGAAAAGATTTGGATAGAGTTATTACTTTGTACTCAAATGTTATAGAAGGATATAATGCCAATACTATTAATATGCAATTGGCAGCATTAATGGAAAATTTTGAAATGCCCCCCGGATATCGCTATGAATTTACAGGAGAACAGCAGGAACAAGATGAATCTTCGGCATTTTTAGGCAATGCTTTAAAAATTGCTTTAGCTCTTATTATGCTAATTCTGGTAACACAGTTTAATTCACTAATTCGCACCTTAATAATTTTATCAAGTATATTATTTAGTACTATAGGTGTGTTTGGTGGTTTGTGGACTTTCAATATGGATTTTGTAGTAATAATGACCGGTATTGGAATTATTTCGTTGGCTGGGATTGTGGTAAATAATGCCATTGTGCTGGTCGATTATGTTGAGTTATTAAAAGCAAGAAAAAGAAAAGAGTTAGGTTTACCTGAGGAAGCAATTCTTCCAGTAAATGTAGCAACTGAATGTATCATTCAAGGAGGAATAACCAGGCTTCGTCCTGTATTATT
>DAOVYZ010000054.1 GCA_030635365.1 Bacteroidales bacterium | reverse complement strand
CGGCAGGCGGGTTTGTTATTTGTGTTTTGAAATTTGAGATTTTTAAAATTCTATCCCAATATTTTTGAAACCTTTTATATTTCGTTATAGCAAAATGGTAAGTACAATTTACCTAAAATAAAACAGCGTAGTTATTCCGATTTTCGGAACTAAACTACGCTGAACGGGGTAATTTTGACGTTAGCACAATGCTTTGTATTTACAAAGAAACTTCTTTATATTTGTAACGTTTAATTTAGTAAACAAAAGGGGTGAAAAATGAGCGATAAAGAAGTAAAAGAATTATTTGAAAAGATCGAATCTTTTAGACAAAAGGTTACAAAATCAAAAGAAGCCTCACGTACTTTTCTTGTGGAACTTGGTGTATTCACAGAAAAAGGTAAATTAAAACAAAACTACAAACACTTATGTATTCCACAAGATCAGGATTAATCCTTGGTTTTCATGGTTGTGATAAGTCATTAGTTGAAGATATTCTATTAGGAAAAATAAATCTAAAAGATAGCAAAAACAAAACAGTAGGAAACAGTATAGATTTACTATATAGAGAATTAGATTGTGCTGTTATTGAAACTATTCATAAAGTTAATTCTTTAAATAATGACAAATCAACCTTCGATTCGGTTAAAGGAGTTTTTTGGGAAGGTGAAGAATTATATCCAAGTGCAGGTTTTAGAGAAAAAAACCATATTCAAATTTGTGTAAGAAATCCTAATTGCATAAAAGGTTATTTTTTGCCCCGAGAACTGAATGACAAATTCAAAAATATATAGCAATGCAATAAAAAATCGTGGGTAGAAGTAGTGAAAACAATTTTTACAATAGCAACTTTGGGTTGCTATTTTTGTATGCTGAAAAATGACATGAATTATATCCGTACCGTTTTTTGTATTCCGCTATGGTAAGTACGACTTACCAAAAATAGAACGATGTAGTTATTCCGAAAATTTTCGGAACTAAACTACGTTGAACGGGGTAATATTGGTATATTTTATTTTTCAATAATAATTTCATTCTCCTTAATCCTGAATATAAAGTAATTTTCTCTGTCCATTACCAACTTTTCACGCAGAACTCCTTCATTTACTACTCCATTAATTGTTATACCATAATCTATTTTTACATTCTTAGAAACTATATCCCCATCTATAGGTAATCTTTCCCATTTTTTATCTGTTAGATAAACTATACCATTAATTGTATCATTGTATATATGATATTGATATACAGCACTCATACGTTCCTGCACTAATAATACTTCTAAATAACATTCAATATCAGGGTCTTTTAAATCGTTGATATCTAAATTTAACTTGGTTTGGGAAAATGAATTTATTGAAAACAACAGGGCAACTAATAATAAATTTATTTTTTGCATGATAAATAATTTCAAATTAATGTTAAAATTAAAAGGCTGTCTCAAACCTTATAAGACAGCCTCATTTAAGTTATAGTGCTATTTGTTTACAACAATTTTCTCAGTTTTTAGTATTTCTTCATCTTTAGAATAAAGTTTTAATAAATAAATTCCTTCATTCAAAATAGAGATATCAATCTCTGATTTGTATTCCTTATTGAATACTAACCTTCCATTTAAATCGTAAATTTTAATATCACCAATTTCAATATCTTCCGATTCTATAGTCAGCGTTCCGTTGGTTGGGTTGGGGTAGATTTTTATTGAATTCGATTTATCAATATCATTGATGCTATTAGCAATTGTATTAAATATATTACTAACTGACCAACAGCTATAATTACTGCTTCCACAGCCTGTTCGTATTCTATATTCATACTTTGTATTACTTTCTAATCCTGTCAGTGTATAGTTGCTTGATGTTGGGTATTTATGTGACCAGCTACTTGTACCGTATTTTCTGTAATCCAAATCATAACCACTATTTTCTGAAACATCACCCCAATCAATATCTGCACTTGAACTACTTATTTCCGTTACTTCTGGTTCTGTTGGTGCATCACAAAAGGCCTTTGTTTCTTTAATAGTTATATAACCATCAGTGATACTCATCTCTATTTCAAAGCCATTTTCGTTAATTGGAGTTCCTTTGAGGATCGCTGTTCCATCAAGGTTATCAATAAAGGCCATCCAATCCGGATTTGTATTTGTTAATTTCAAATCATCATTATCCTTGTCGCTATATGTAATATTTATTACAAACTCTTTATTTATAACGGGCTCATTATAATTCATTTCTATAGATGGTAATCTGTTTACTTTTAAATCATATTTTTTTCTTATTGAAATTTCAATAATATTATCTGTTACAGTTACTACTAATGAGTCTATTCCATCACCATCAAAAACAGGTGTTCCGCTTAAGAATATTGAATCCTCTTTAGCATTAGTTTCAATATGCATCCAATTAGGTTTATACTCCTTAGTAATTTCAAGATTATCTTTATCCAAATTCTTTAGTGCAATAGTATCATAATATTCTATTGTATTATTGGCTACTTTCAGGTTTTTTGTGATAAATTCCGGCGAAGTATTAAAGTGGTTTACTTTGATACTATATTCTTTAATATCCTCCTTAATACCATCTGTAACTTTTAAAGTAAAGTAGTTATCTCCTTGGCTTTCTACTGTTGGTATTCCTTTTATCGTAGCATAATATCCATGATTTGTAAATTTAATCCACTTTGGTAATTCTCCAATTACAGTTATCTCTGATACATCATCAGGTAGATAATCTTTGTCAACAACCTGAATAAATTCCGAATATTCATTATTTGTTATCGCTTCTGATAGGCTTTCCGTAATAAATTCAGGAGAACAATCATTTAAATTAAGTAGATCAATTGTAACTAATGCTTCATCAGAGTTTCCAGTGTTGCCAACTTCTTCAACTCTAACAGTAAATTCAAACTTTTTAATTTTTTCATAATCTAGTTGTTCTGAATTGGCTACTGAAACAATTCCATTTGTAATATTAAATGGGGTATTATCTTCTTTAATTGAATACAATACATTTAATTCGTTAGGATTAATAATTTTTAACTCAAATATTTCTAAACCATTTGGATTGTTTTCTTCTGTTTCAGAACTTTGAGATTCAATTAATAGAGTAGGTGCAGTATTCTGAGTAACAATAATTGTTTTAGTCAGTGATGGAAAGTCAGAATTAAAAATGATTATTTCACCTTGTCTACTGGCAGTACAAATTTCTTTCACAGAGACTTTAACTGTAGAGCTTCCTACACCTATTATTTTGTCTAGTTGTAACCATTCTGGATAAGTAATTTTCCAATTAGTATTAGATAATAAAAAGAATTCTTTTTTTGAATTTAATTCATTACTTACTCTAAACTGATTTGATGAAACATCAATAAAAGGATCAGAGCCTATCTGAGTTACTGAAATGTTTTTTTCAATATTTCTACCATAAACTTTTATCAATCCCTTACGATTAGACGTACTCTCGTTTTTACTTACAGTGCTAACAATTAAATCATTGACTATTCGATCAATACTTAACCATTCTGAACTTGATATTAATTCAAATTTCCAATCATTAAAATTAGCCAAAACTTTCACCTGCTCAACACTTCCTGTTTCCTTCGCCAACTCAATATTATCAGGAAGGACATCCAATTCTGCACTAAATGCCAGTTGTACAATATTTACAGATTTATCTTCTAATCCATCCGCAGTAATTGTAACAACAGCCTTATTTTCAATATCTGAGTTGTTATAAGATAAAGGTTGCACATAAATTTTTGAGTTCTCTTTATCAACATCGACTTTTATCCAACCTGAATTAGAAGAAACTTGATAATCCCAATTTTCTACATTTGTTTTGATAATAATTGAGTCTGTTTTAACATTATTATATTCATAAGTGATGTCTTCTGATACATTAAGATATTTGCTTGTCCCCTCTTGTGTGGACTTAACCGAAATAATGTAATTATTATACTTTTCCCCAAATATTAATTTTATGTCATCAAATTCAATTGCCGCCTCAGCATTATTGTTTGAAAGAACTTCAAACCAAATTTTGTACATTCCATCAGAATAATTATTAGTTTCATGAAATTTCACAACATTTTCATCGTATTCAAAACGAATATCATTATTGTCGTCTACATTTGAAACTATAATATAGTCCCTATCACTATTGTGACTTTCAAATGTGAAATCACCATAAACAACAGGATACTCTTTAATGATAATTTGTTTGTAATTACTTCCATCAACATTGTCATTACTCCATTCACTCCATCTACCGTACTCATTCATATAACGAACGTGCCAATGATAATTATTTTTATATTTCAATTCTTCACTAATTTTTTCGCAATCAGCAATATCATCATAACCTAAATATTCTCCTGGGGAATAAGTATGATTTATTGAGTTATTTTCAATAAAACCCGTTTCATAAACTAACCTACCTTCATTTTCACTCCATACTCTTAATTGATATCCTTTAAGAGCCGAACCATTATTATTAACATACTCACTCCATTTAAATTCTGGAGTTTTTGTAAACAATACGCCTTCTGTTTCTCCTTCCGGAGTATCTGGTTTACCTTGAGGAATAAAACTCATAATGTCTACTAACAGATCATTCCAATAATCTTGATTTTTTGGAGTAATGAGTCGAAGATGATTTTGTATCCCATATTCATGTTTTGAATTATATATTCTATAGCTTTTACATTTAAAATCACGGTCAATTTTAACCTTGTTTACATTTACATTAATAAATTTTTTATTTGTATAAGACTCACCATTTTTAACATCTAATAACAAGGCACTTTGTAAAGGAACCATACCATCGTTTGCAATAAAATCAACATTATTACCGCATTCCATTAATGACATTATTTGAGCTAAGAAGAATAAAGATTTGGATTCATCAGAAGTACTTAATTTTAGTTTTTCTGTTTCTGAGGTACTTGTAGTAAATATTTTAGAATAATGAGCACCATAAGTAATTAGTTTATTTCTTAATTCAGAACCCTCTTGCGAGAAATACTTTATGTTTAATTGATTTAGTGTACCATATTTAAGCTTATACAAATTCGAATAAATTTTTGTATTGTCAAAAGCGTTGCTCATAATATTTGCATCGTTGCCTGTTGTATGAACTAAATTACCCGATGAAAATTCCGGTTTATCAAACCAAATTTTAAGTCTATTCGGATCTTTATTACTCATTGAGTTATCCGTATTGTTCCAAGATAGACCTAAATCACCAATTCTATCGTATATTAAAGTAGTATACTCACCTTTATTTCTTTTTGTGTTCACAAAAATACCAAACGACTTGTTAAAAGGCCACTCCCAAAAATTAGTAAACGTTGGTAATAATGTAAATTTAAAATTGTTCCATGTTTCAGCTGTCCAATCAGGTATAGCAATTGGGGATCCAAGATTCGGTGTTCCTATTGTTATTAACCCCAATACTTTTTCATGATTATTATTGTGTGCCATAAATGATCTGGCAACCAAGCCGCCACGACTATGGGTAACCAAAATTACTTTTTTTGGTTTATTATTATATTTATTTTTAATAAGTAAATCAATATATTCACTCAATTCTAGTGCATTTCCGGTTGTTCCATTAAAGCCTATAGGAATATTGGTTGAGTGTCTCCATGCCCATAGGTCGACGTATTCAAACTTCTCCCTATTTTTCAATACGTAGTTTCTTAATGAGTTCCATCTCATATAAGACTTATCGTTATTTGGGTCTGTTTCATCGTTAACTTCATTATTATTTCCATGTATTAAAATTACAGGAATAGTATTACTATTATCTTCATGCACAAATATTGGATAGTTTTCAATTTCAAATCCCTGATTATGAATAGTTGGAATTATTTTTATTGTATCTTTTATTGCCTCAATATTAGTATTTGTACTCTGTTTAGCTTTAACATATACATTACTTATTGCGTTTTTATTATATACAGGATTGTCTGAAAGATTTGGAATAAAGTAAATATTTGCGATACCATCAGAGTTTGTAGTATTTGTTGTAAAAGAAATCCCATCATCTGATATCGGAATCCAATTATCAATTCCATTAAATGAATATTCGAAATCAATAACTTTTTTATCTATTCCTTTTTCTGAACCTACTTCATGTAATTTTACTTCTATATAAATAGGTTCTTCCGGCATTGATTTATTATCATAAACATCAATGTCAGTAAATGAAAGTTCTAATTCTATTGGTTGATCCTTGACTATATTTACTTGTGTCCATGCAATGTTGTTATCAGTTTGACCCGCTTCATCAACTAAATTGGAATAATCGGCAACAAATAATATATACCATACTCCTTCTTCTATATTTTCAATATCAGGAATTTCTAATTTAGCATCTTCAGGACTTTCTTCATCAATGTTTAATGCTTCTACAGGATTCCGACCCAATTTTATATCATTCATATCACCGTCCCAGTTCTTATCTTTTGATAATGCATACCTTAGAGTCGATGACCTAGCTTTTGTTTGACCAATATTTTTAACAATACAAGATGTTTCAAATTGTTCGCCAATATTCAGAGTTGCCTTACTTACTATATTGTCTGTTATAATCAAATCTGGATACTTAACTTTTACTGCTATTTCAAAAGTTGCTTCATTGTTAGTTATATTTTCTTCTCCAACTAGCTCATCATCACAGTCAATTATAACTTTAATATAATAAGTGCCACTAATTATATCATCTGGAATAACTATTTCATGACTAAATGTTCCTGAACTATTCTTTTCAAGCACACCATCTGGAACTAATTTATCAATACCACTTTTATAATCAGGATCATTTCTAATTTTTAATATATCTGCGATTACATTATTTTGACTATCTAATAAAACAAATTTGGCTTTGCATTTATTAGATTCCATATCACCTTCGTTAGTTACTGTATATGACCAATCTAGTTTAGCACTTGACTCAATATCTACATCCGGCCATATTTTAAAATTTGAGACTGATAAATCGGGCATTGTAATTTTAACAGTCCAACTTACACTCGCAGTTTTACCTCCTTTATCAGTTACTTTGGCTGTTACAGTATAAGTACCTGAATTATCAAAGGTATAGCTAAATTTATCATCATGTGGGTTAGACCATGTAATTCTATAATTATTTGTTTCTTCTAAACTATTATTTACATACCACTGAACTTTATCAAAATTACTTTTTCCATCAGCATCATAAACGGTTGCTATAAATTTCTGTTTTGTTCCGATTTTTATTGAAAGACTCGAACTGGCAGGGTCTTTTCGGGTTGCGGTGGGGGCGTTATTAATTATGTTAACCGTCCAACTTACACTTGCGGTTTTACCTCCTTTATCTGTTACTTTTGCTTTTACAGTATAAGTACCTGAATTATTAAAGGTATAGCTAAATTTATCATCATGTGGGTTATCCCAGTAAAGTTGACTATAATTATTTGTTTCTTTTAAACTGTTATTTACATACCACTGAACTTTATCAAAATTACCTTCTCCATCAGCATCATAAACCTTTGCTATAAATTTCTGTTTTGTTCCAATCTTCAAAGACAGGCTCGAACTGGAAGGGTCTTTTCGGGTTGCGGTGGGGGCGTTATTATTAATTGTTACGTACCATGTATGAGTTTCTTCATATCCCCCACTATTATTATATACTTTTGCTTGTACTTTTGTAGTTCCATAATTACAATATACAGTATAATCTGGGTCATACTTAAAATAACCAGAATTATCATCAGAACCAGAACCTTGATACCCGCCATTAACATACCATTTTGTTTTTTTATATCTTGCTATTTTATTAACTTCAAACTTGATTGATTTAGGTTGAGAATATGAGTTTATATAGTGTGTTCTGCTCTGTCCATAATTAGAATATTCAGTGCAAAATGAACTTAAACTTAATGTTGAAATCAGAAATAGTAGTAAAAATTGTTTCATAGTTGAAAGTATTTAGTTAATTATTTATTTTAGTTTTTCATTTCGCAATGTAGCATTGATAAAAAGAATATACAATACTCATATATAATGATTTTCACTACTCATTAATGAGTAGTGAAAAAGTAATTACTTAGAATAAAAATTAGTTTTTTTCATGGTTAAAATTATATATATTAGACCTTAAGGTCTGGTTAAAAATTATTCAATCATTTTTTCACTTCGTTTTCCTAAATTAGGAACAGGCTATGGATGTTTTATGTTTATTAATTTTAGTGTTTATTTATTAATTCAAAACTATTATAGTTTAACATTTTGTACAATAGTCATTTTTGACTATTTTTAATATTTAATTTTTAGATTTTTTGAAATGGATAAGTTGGAAAAGAGTATTGAAGATTACATTAAAATCAGGAATCGGGTTAAAATTAAACCTGAACATATCGACTATAAAATAGCCGAACAATACCTTCCTTTTTTTAGATTAATGGATAATCTTAAAACAAGTATTATTGTAGTTCCCGATTTCTATAAAAACAATTATTATTATGTTTCGGAAAGATTCAATGATGTTTTTGGGTTTTCAAAAAATAAATTACCTGAAGTTGATCAGATATGGTTCAGAAAACGATTTCACCCTGATGATTATATCATAAATTTAGCCGGTGTTGAGCTTCATAAATTAATTTCCAATCAACCTGTTGAAAACAGGAAGAATTTTAAACTTACACATGATTTCAGAATTAAAAATGATACTGATAATTGGATTCGACTATTAGTACAAGACTACATACTTGAAATTGATAAAGTAGGAAATTACTGGCTTAATATGAAACTATGTGATTTATCTCCGGTACAGGATTTAGATGCACCGGCTACATCGGTGTGCCGAAATACAATAACCGGAGAAGTAATGTTTTCGTTTGAGGGTAAAAATGGAAATACTAAACAAATCTCTGACAGAGAAAAACAGGTTTTAAGTTTAGTAGCAGAAGGAATGCGAAGTAAGGAGATTGCCGAACAGCTCTTTATAAGTGCCAATACTGTTAATAATCACAGAAGAAATATGATTAATAAACTTAATGTATCAAATTCTTCGGAAGCTGTTATGTTAGCACTAAAGTTGGGTATAATTTAAGCCTGATAAAACTGTTAGGTTTAAATAGGTACAAGTGAAGCCTTGACTACCATTTATTTATTTTATATTCCCTTATATCCAGCCAAAAGCTTTTATTTTTAAATTGTTTTGGCTAGTTATACTTCAACGAACAGATGATCCATTGTTAGTTCACTTTGAACATATTGCCTGCTGTATTGATTAGTTGTTCAGTAACTTTTCCAAAGTTCCGAAGTTTTGGTAAAGTTTAAGGAATAAGCATCTGTTGGCATAATGCAACCCAAAATCGATAAAATTGTTAACTTTACAAAACTAATAGTAGAAAATTATGGACATAATACAATATTTAAACAGGCATAAATTACAGGAATATTTAAAAAATCAGCCTGTTAATAAAGCATATTTATTTGGCTCGCGATCCAGAGGCGAAGCTGAACAAGACAGTGATATTGATTTATTAATTGAACTGGAAGACAATGTAGATTTATTTCAATTTATTTCAATTAAATTACAGCTTGAAAAATTATTAAACAAAAAAATTGATTTAGTTTCAGCAAATGGAGTTTCTCCCCGAATTAAACCATATATTGACAAAGAGAAAATATTGATTTATGAAAAATAAAATTGCTGACAGGGAAAGGCTTTTGCATATACAAGACTCAATTAAAACAATTGAAGAATTCACTAATGACATTACATATAAACAATACAATGAGGATTATAAACTTAGATTAGCTCTTGTAAAATTGCTGGAAATTATTGGTGAAGCAGCAGCAGGGATAACAAAAGAAACACAAGAAAAATTTAATGAAGTTGAATGGACAATTTTAAAAAGCGTTAGGAATGTATTGGTTCATGAATATTTTGGGATTGATTATAAAATAATATGGAACTCAATCAAAAACAACATTCCTACACTTAAAGAAAAAGTTGACAACATAATCAAAGAATTATCAAATTAGTCTTTTCTAATAAGAATTATTAAGGCAGATGCTTATTGAAGTGCCATCAACTCCGCCGTTGATTTCATCCCTGTTTTATCAAGTATATTTCTTCGGTGGGTGTCGATAGTTGCTTTGCTGACAAACAGTTTTTTGGCAATTTCTTTACTTGTAAGCCCTTGTAATAATAAATTAAGTACTTCTTTTTCCCGCTCGCTCAAACAATCAAAAACATGATAATTCTGTGTTAAATTTTTGTTATCATGTTGTTTTCTTCTGTATCGTTCAATAGTTTGCGAAAGTTCTTCAATATCCACAGGTTTTATTAGAAAATCGAATGCTTCGTTTTTAATTGCTTTTTCGGGAATACCTTCTTTGGAAATAATTTCTATTCCCTTAATTTTAGATAGCAGGCTTTCGAGTCTTTCCCTAATATCAAATTCATCATCTATAATTATACATTTTATTTTTTTACTTCTCATGTTCGAATTTATTAAAATTTAAACCACCGTCTTTGACGGTGGTTATTCACTTGTTGGAATTTTGATTTTTATTAATGTCCCCGAGGGTTTGCCATTGTTTTTTAAATCTATTATTTTATGGCTTATATTAATCCTATGCAATTTATTATAAAGCTCTAAAATTTCATCAATTATTTTTAATCCTTTTCCGGTTGAGAAACTTGCGATTTTCTTTGCTTTTTCCCGCCCTATTCCATTATCCTCGATATTGATATTATATGAACCGTTTTTTCGAGAAACTCCTATTTTTATT
>DAOVYZ010000068.1 GCA_030635365.1 Bacteroidales bacterium | reverse complement strand
TTTTCAAAATTTATATATGAAGAATCAGAGTATGAAAGATATTTAAAAGGTTTTATTTCTTGTATATAAGCTGAATCAGTTAGCGATATTAAACCATAATTCTTATACTTTTCAGAAAAATAATTATACAATTTATTCGAAGCACTAATGCTTCTTCCCTCAAAATATTTACTTGTTAAGGTATCAATATTATTCTCTATATTTTGTTTTGAAACTTGATTAATAAATAAATCTACTTGTCCTTTACAATAATAAGTAGATATTATAATAATTAAGATGCCATTAATTATAATTTTTTTCATAATTTTCATTGTATAATTATATAACTCAAGATTCTTAATTAAAAGAACTGTCTCAAAATGTTGAATAGGAACTAGAAACCAAATTCGAATTTTGAGACATTTTTTTTAATTTAACAACTTGGAATATTATCAGAATTGTAATTCCAATCAGTGAACTGAATTCCTCCTGTGTTAAATCTTTGCGATAATACTGCCGCTTGATCTGGGTTTTTCTGATATAAGTAATCCATTACTTCTAAATAACCACAGTATGTAATACCACCGGTAATACATAAAATTTCTTCTTTAGTTAATCTGTACTTTTCTAAATTTTCCATGTAATTTAAAATTTTAATTAATGCCTACTCTACCTTTTCGGCTTCCGGTTTACTTTTAAATTTCTCAAGCAATATTACTAAAAGTAATTCCGATATTTCTGGAGTATGTTATTGTACCTCCGTTTACCTTGTGCAATTCATTTTTTTCTAGCCTAAAAATTAACTTTGTAGGAATTTCGTACACGTATGTTAGCTTATTTCTATTATAATATAAGCATGCTCCTAATTGCCTTAAACAATTTAAAAGTTCATATAAAGTACTAACAGATATATTTAGCTTTCTTGCAAAATCTTTTGGACAACCAGTTGATTCTGTCCTGATTAGTTGATCTATTCTTTGTAACCTACTAATCTGATCTAGTATTTTCATTTATAAATGTTTTGAGTTTAAGCATAAAAAAACAACATTAACTTAATTGTTACCCATAATTAATAACGAACGAAAATGAAAAAAGTATTCAATAATTAAATGAAGATTTCAAATGGAATATTGATGACACAGTTTCATTGAACAGCCTTATTGAGGGAGGTTTAATTGAATGAGGCTCGGGCAGGACAGGTTGACAGTTGGGCTTAAAGGAATAAGAAAATGTCATTGGAAACTACAAGATAATTTAGTATTAAGGTTGGAATTTCTATTGCCCAACAGGGCAAAATTAAATTGATATAAAAATAATAAGCTTTCTTTAACCTATTCTTTATAGGAGTTAAATAACAGGTATTAGTTATAATTTATTTAATATCAGGCACTTTCCTTGTTTATGTAATTAAATTGTTATTATTTTATCATTCAAAAATATAACTCTATTCGCAATACACTGTTTTCTTCTCATCTAAATCACCTTGCAGATAATTGTCTAATAGAACTTTAATAGAACTTTATGTTAGATTTTAAAATTTACAGTCCAAGTACAAAAATGTCAACATTGGATAAATTAAATACAATTGACTTCCTACACAAGCATCTAGAACAATATGGAGATGAAAAAGCAGATATTGAAAAAGCTATCAATTATTCTTTAAAGGAAATATCATCATTTGGAGGTTTTGTTCTTAAAGCTTTTGACAGTGAAAAATTGGTCGGAATTGTAGTTATTAATAAAACAGGTATGTCGGGATATATTCCTGAAAATATTCTGGTTTATATTGCTGTTGATAATTCTCAAAGAGGCAAAGGATATGGAAAATCTTTAATGAATAAAGCTATCAAATTATCTGAGGGTAGTATCGCCCTTCACGTTGAAAAAGATAATCCAGCAAGATTTTTATATGAAAAAGTTGGTTTTACCAATCCGTATCTTGAAATGAGACTTAAAAAATAAAATCAAATGGCATTTGTAGTATTAAATAAAGAAAAACTATCGCATAATTTCACTTATTTAAATAAAATGTTTACGAAACATAATATTGAATGGGCAGTTGTTTCTAAAATATTATGTGGTAATAAAGAATATATTAGAGAGGTTATAAATCTTGGAATAAAGCAAATTTGTGATTCAAGAGTTTCCAATCTTAAAGTTATTAAAGATATTGATCCAAAAATAGAAACCATTTATATTAAGCCCCCAGCAAAAAGATCTTTAAAAAGTATAATTAAATATGCGGATATTAGTATTAATACCGAATTCACAACCATAAAACTACTTAATGAAGAATCTAAAAAGTTAAATAAAATTCATAAAATCATAATTATGATTGAGATGGGCGAACTTCGTGAAGGAGTTATGGGTGACGATTTCATTGGTTTTTATGAGTCAGTATTTAACCTTTCTAATATTGAAGTGGTTGGAATAGGAACAAATTTAAATTGTCTTTATGGAGTTTTACCTAATCAAGATAAACTAATTCAGTTGAGTCTTTATGAACAATTAATTGAAGCAAAATTTAATAAGAATATTGCCTATGTATCAGGTGGTTCATCTGTTACTATACCCCTAATTTTCAAAGGCCTATTACCAAAAAGCATTAATCATTTCAGAGTTGGCGAAACACTTTTTCTTGGTACAGATGTATACAACGACAGCACAATTAGAAACATGGAGCATAATGTTTTTCAGTTATTTGCCGAAATAATTGAATTATCAGAGAAACCTATAGTCCCAAGTGGTGAAATGGGAACAAACGTTGAAGGTACAGAGTATGAATTTAATGATAGAGATATAGGAAAGAATTCATTTCGAGCAATTCTTGATATTGGCTTACTGGATGTTGAAGATAAACATATTCAACCTAAAGATAATTCAATAGAGATTGCAGGCTCAAGTTCAGATATGATTGTACTTGATATTGGGAGAAATTCTAAAAATTACAAAGTAGGTGATTTAATTGAGTTTCAACTTGACTACATGGGAACATTAAGTGTTTTAAATTCTAGGTATATTGGGAAAGAAATTAAATAAGAAAGATAGATTTCTACATATTGTTTTATTCTATTTAAGCTATTTCTAAACTTCCTTTTATGCATATTATTGATATAATAATAATTGTTTGCTATTTCCTGTCAATGATAGGAGTAGGATTCTTTTTCTTTAGAAAAAACACAAGTGCAGATGAGTATTTTGTTGGAAATAGAAATATTAAAAGTTGGCATATTGGTCTTTCTGTTGTTGCAACTGATGTAGGTGGTGGTTTTTCAATAGGACTAGGAGGACTTGGCTTTGCTGTGGGAATTTCAGGATCGTGGATGTTATTTACCGGATTGTTAGGGGCTTGGTTAAGTGCAATTTTTTTAATCCCGAAGGTTTATCCTTTATCTTCTAAACTTAGATTATTAACTTTTCCACAAATTTTTTTAAAACTCTCAGGCAAAAAAGTTTTTTATGCTGCTGCTGTAATTACAACAATAGGATATATAGGATTTACAAGTTCTCAGATATTAGCAGGTGCTAAATTAGCTTCTGCCGCCTTTTCTACAATAAATCTAAAATATGCCATAATTCTCATGGGTATTATTGTTGTGGTTTATACTTCATTAGGAGGAATAAAAGCAGTAATATATACCGATACAATCCAATGGATTATTCTACTATTTGGATTAATTTTAATAGGTATTCCTTTAGGATATATAAGTATTAACAAAGAAGTTTCTATGTTTCAGGTTTTACCAAAAAGCTTTTTTTCTTTTACGAATATTTCTTGGAGACTATTTTTTAATTGGTTAATAACGATACTTCCTATATGGTTTGTAGGAATGACATTATATCAAAGAATTTATGCTTCAAAAGATTTAAAATCAGCCAAAAAAGCTTGGTATTTAGCAGGGGTCCTTGAATATCCATTTATGGCATTCCTAGGGGTTGTACTTGGTTTATTTGCGCGTGTTGGAGCTGAAATAGGATTATACGAGGTTGTCGGTGGCTCTATTGCCAATATGGATCCGGAAATGGGATTGCCTATCTTTCTTAAAACAATTCTTCCTGTTGGCATATTGGGTATTATGATGGCTGCATATTTTTCTGCAATTATGTCAACAGCCGATAGTTGTTTAATTGCAGCGTCGGGAACTATGACGAACGATTTGTTAGGTTTTCATAAAGATAAATCATTAAAAGTATTTCAGCTTATTACTTTACTTATTGGTATTGCTTCTGTTTATCTCGCTATGTCCATGACTAACGTGTTAGAGATGATGCTTTATTCATACTCAATAATGGTTTCAGGACTTTTAATTCCTGTCTTAGCATTGTTTTATTCAAAAAGAATTAATGAGAATGCCATTTTTTGGTCAATGGTAACAGGAGGTTTAGTTACATTAACATTAAACTTAGTTGATTTAAATATATTTGGTATTGATGCAAACTTTTACGGTATAGGTTCATCACTAATAATTTACTTTATTGTTTCAAAATTCACTAAAAGCTTGGAAGGGGAAATTTAAACTCTTTTGCACAGCAAATGTGGTTAAAGTAGGTGAGAGTCCTAATTGCCAGTCAGTGCAAAAGCGCGTTGGAATACTAAATTATTTCTTTATCAAACTTACGGAACCAATCCTGAAAAACAATCCATCAAACAGCTACATATAGAAAATATAGTTCAATTATCAGAACGTAAAACAGTTTCTAATTTATTAAAATTGTCAAATAGTTGATAACCATTCTTAAATTACAAACTTGTCAAGATAATATGAAGTTGTCAGGAAATTTTTCAGCACCTTACTTATAACGGTGCTGGCTTAAGCTTTGGCGGGGATTTCCGCATTTTTTCTGAAGCCATAGCGGTTTGTGCTTTATTCTAATTCCTTTTTAAGCATTATCATGTGTTTTAATTGTATCTCGTTCTCAAATATTGGTTCTGGATAATTATCAATAAAAAAGTTTTTCTTTATGTCAAATATCTCAAAACCTACTTTTTGATATAAATATAATTGTTTTACTGCTGCATCTCCAGTTCCAATTATTATTGTTTTGAATCCATTTTCCTTTACTCTATTTATGGCATCTTTTAATAAAAACTCACCTATCCCTTGTCCTTGGTGTTTTTCACTCACAGCAATATTTTTGATTTCTATTATGCCCTTATTTATGATTTGAAGTACATAAACTGCTATAACCTTATTTTCTGATTCGAAAATATATATTTCAGAATCTTTGATATACTTGTCGATGGCTTTAATTGTCTCGTCTGCAAGTAATAATAAATCATATGGGATTTCTTCTTCCTTACGAAGTTGTCTAATCATTGAGTCATTTACCTGCATTTAAAATCATCTATTTGTACTATTTTCATTGTGTCTGGTGTTTTCATTGCATAACCGCTAACATAAAGCACAACTTGTCCCGCTTTTTCGGGATATTCGGCTACCGCCGAAAACGATGCTTAAGTGTTAGCAATTGTGTGTTAAAAATTTATACTTGTCGCCTTTGAAAGAAAAAGATGCTTTTCAATGTCATGAAAACGCGAATATTTATATGGAAATGGTTTCTCCTTTATGATTTCAATTTCCTTTACGTTAACATTATAGTTTGCATTTGCCTTATCCAAAGTCAGTTGCCCACCCAACGCAGCATCAATTTTCTGCATTGAAATAGATTCTGTCATATAGAAGGCTCCTTTCAATAAGTTACAATGACCTTTCTCTTTCAATTCAACAACAGGAATGGCGATATTATAAAATTCACCTATATTCTGTTCATTATAATTGATACTATTTGAAAAATATTTTATTCCATGAATATTTTCATTTCTTCGAACGTACTGTAATAAAATTTGAGGAATTATATATTCAGGCTTGAAATTATTATTCTTTTCTTCGGTAGTTATTGAACAAGCAAAAACTAAAGGCCAAGTTATAATATAGTCTAAAAGGTCCAAATGATATGAATTTTCTCCATACACTTTTCTTATTTCATTTGGATGAGCAATATCAATTAAAATACAATTGTTTCTCTCTGAAGGTACCAACATAGATGCGTGGATTCTGCTCATATCAGGTTTATCAAGCTCAGCCCAAGTAACATAAATGGAATTAGACAGATATAAACACGGCAATCCTGGAATACTATATCTCTGTGTTTTTACATGTTTTTCTCGTAACTCAAATGGAACATGAAACATGTCATACCTTGAAAAACTTTCATTTGGTTCCGCAACTCTTATTCTATATAATGGTTGCGATTTATCTAACATGTGAAATTTCAGAATTTTATTACAGTAATCTTCTTTGCTGTTAGTTTTTCCAAGCAATTTTGCAATTGACTCGTAAGCTTCATAAGGATGTCCAACAAAATAGCTTTTTACAGAAGAATTAATAGCCAAACATAATTTTGTTATTGAATCGTGAATTTCTTTCGAAGATAACTTGCTTTGAGGGCATTCTATATCTTTTGTTAGCTCCATATATTGGAATAAAATACTTTCTACAAAATCAGGAAACCATTTTCCATTTCGATTTTTAGGTAAATCCAACAACTCATTATGTAATATCTCGTTCAGATTCATCGTTTTTAACACATTTTTGCTAACGGTCTCGCGTTAACAGTAGTGCGGGTTTCCGCCTTGTTTCATTGTCCACCGTTGAACAATCCAACTAAGATAATATTTTGTCAGCAAACCACCAAAACCCCGCATTACTTGTTGAACGCGTGTTATAGGGCGTTAGAGATTCATTTCCCTTAATATTATACTTTTATATTTGTCTCCTGAAATACTAGAAAAAATTAATTCAGCTGCAATATATGCTTCATCATATTTCTTATAAACCAAACAAGAGTCAATTATAATTTTCAATTGTTCTTCTTGTTCTGTACTGGAAAATATCTCACTTGCAGCAATTATAGCATATTTATAGTTGTTTTTATCCTGAAGAGCCTGATTTATTACTTTTTTTAAATTTTCAGCTTCCGTTATATTTGAATATATTTCATCCGCATATTTTATAGCCCAAAAATATTTAGACTTCTGTAAGGATAAGTCAATTAATAATTCTAATTCTTTTGACTTATCAATGTTTGAATACATTCCACTAACAATTTGATATTTCTTTAAGAATTCAATATCTGATGAATCTTTATCTAATGAATCGGAGTATGATAAATATACGTTCTTATCTATCGATAGATATTCGAATTCAGTAACTGCATTTTCTGTTTCCTTTTTTAAATTACTTTTAGAATTAGAGTATAGAATAATACTAATTACAATTAAACAGAGTGTAAATATTATTGATATAATTCGATAAAAATTTTTTGTGCTCCTGATATAAGAGAATATTGTAATTCCTGTTGAAAGTATTGTACAAATAGTCGCTATATTAACAATATTAGGTTCAAACATCATATTTCTATTTCATTATTTTAATTTAGATCCTTGCTCATCTCATCTAATGCCCTATAACTTGTTATTAGCAGTACATTTTATACATTTTGTCCTGCTATTTTCCTTATACAAAGACCTAGCACAATCTCCATAAAGCCTTTAAATAAAGCTTTGCAGTTGTTTTTGGGTACGTTTTGCCGGGAATAATGCACAAGCACCTTTTTTTGTTTCAAAAATTAAAAAACGAATATACTATTTTTCAAGAGCCCATCCAAACAAAGCTTGTTGTGTTAATAAACTGTTTGGGAGTGCATTTCCCGGTTGGGCATAGTGTGTATATTACAATGCCAAACTTGAAGTATTCAATTACTATCAATAAATACCATTTTAATGGAAAAAACGTTATACTTTAGTTCGGGTTTATTAATTATTTTATATCTTGGATTTTTTTAAATCTATATGAGAACAATTTATTACATTATTATATGTTTAGGTTTAGTGTCATTCTCATGTTTAAATGACAAACCTGACGATTTTGACAATCCTGAGTCTGCATGGAACCCAAGTTTTTCCTTCCCGGTAGGCTATACCTCTTTAGGAATGAATGATGATAGTGGATTTGATACATTATTGTTATTAACTAATCCTATTACCGGTGATCCGTACTGGGTTGAGGAAATTGATATCCCCCTTAGTTTTATAATGCCCTTTGATTTACAAGAAATAGACCGTTTTTCAGAAGAAATTATCAGGATTATGTTCAGGATAAATACTTATAATGGATTCCCGTCTGTAGCAACAGGCCAAGTATACTTTTTAGACATTGACAGTGCTGTAGTAGATTCTATTTTTGTTAATGGCCCGTTAACTATGGAAGCAGGAACTTTGGTTGATAATGGAGAAACCGTAGATCAAACACATAATCAATCTGATGTTATATTTGATCAAAATAAAATTGATGATTTGGGAAATGTCAGGTTTATTTTAATGGAAGGGGCTTTAAATAATGTTGCGCTTGATAATACTTTAATTGATTATTATCCAAATTATTCACTCGATATTCAATTAGGAATACAGGCTGAATTAAATATGAGCCTTTCTCCTTAATAAAATATGAAAATTATCAATTACTTGGTTTTTGGGATTTGATTTTTGATAATTGAGTCCACTCCGAAAAGCTAAAAAATAAAAAATGCCACGAAAACACCAAGACTCAAAAAACCACAAAACAGTCACTATTAATAAATTAATTTTAGTGAAATTTTGTGTTTTTGTGCTTTAGTGGCTAAAAAACACTTTTCGGAGTGGCCTCATAATTTTAATTATTTAATGCGAAAAAGTAGATATTTTTTAACTTCCATATATTTTCTTGGTTTACTTCTCAACCAACTATCTGTTTTTGGGCAACAAAATAACACTTTCTATTTAATGCATGATGTGCCACAAACAAATCTTCTTAATCCTGCCGTACAGATAAAATGTAAATGGTTTGTAGGAATTCCTTTACTTACATCAACACAGCTCAATTATAGCAATTCAACTTTTTCATTTAACGAACTCTTCTCAACAAGCAATGGTTCTGCATCTTTAGATATAGGGGGCATTTATGAAAATATTCGAAAAACAAATCTTTTAAGTACAGAACTACATCTTGATTTAATTTCTGTAGGATATCGATTTAATGATTACTACATTAATTTTAATATTGCAGAAAAGATAAATGCTGCATTAACTTATCCTGGTAGTATTATGGACCTTGCATGGAAAGGGAATACTCAATTTTTAGGTGAAACTGCCAAATTTAATAATTTACGTACTCATACTGTTCATTATCGAGAATATGCCCTGGGCGTTTCAAAAGTATGGGATGCATATAATATTTTTGGTATTCGGGCAAAGTTACTCTTTGGCAAAGCAAGCATATATTCGGGTAAATCTAAAGCCAGTTTATATACCGACCCTAACACTTTTGATTTGCATGTTGAAGCAGATATTTTAGTTAACGGGTCGTTACCATTAACTATTACTCAAAACAGTGAAGGGAACATAAGCGGGACAGAGTTAGGAGATATCAATCTTGTTAGTTATTTAATGAATGGTAAAAATAAAGGTTTTGCTCTTGATTTAGGATGGATTCATAAATATAGTGAAGATATAACCCTATCTGCCAGTTTGCTCGACCTGGGGTTTATTCGTTGGAAATCGGATGTTAATAATGTACGGCTTTCGGGTTCATTTGATTATGCCGGCACCGGAATAGGTAGTGATTTTAACAGTGTAAATTATATGTCGGAACTTAGTGATTCCATAATGGATGCTTTTGACCAAACGGTTACACAAGATAAATATTACTCATGGCTTCCAACACAAATCTATCTGGGAGGAATGTATCAGTATACTCCCAAATTAGGTATTGGTGCAGTTAACAGAAATGTTATATACAGAAATAAGTTACACTCGTCTTTAACTTTATCGGCAAATACAACAATTTGGGAAAAGTTATCTGCGAGTTTAAGCTGGTCGTATTTAAATAATACATATAAAAATATCGGGATAGGTTTAGCGTGGCATGGCAGGGGATTACAATTTCACGCAATAAGTGATAATTTATTAGGTGTATTTAAACCATTAAATGCCCGTAATTTAAACCTGCGATTCGGGTTTGCCCTCTTATTAGGATGCCCAAAAAATAGAGAAGAAGAATTAAAGATGAGTAATAAGTTTAGCCCTATGAATAAGGGTAATTGCTTTTGGGCAAAAAAACTTGATAAAAAATATAAAAAGAAGAAAAAGCGTTAAACAAAGAGGTTGTCTAAAAAGTTTATAAAAAAGCTTTGCCACTAAAACTCGAAGACTCAAAATAGCACAAAAAAACAATTAATCAGCATATTATGGTTTCGTGAATTTTTGTGCTTTTGTGTTTTTGTGGCTGAAATTGGCCTTTT
>DAOVYZ010000268.1 GCA_030635365.1 Bacteroidales bacterium | reverse complement strand
TTAAAAATCAAACAAATAATAAAATAGAAAACTTATTAAAACCAAGCTCAATTGATAAAGGAACAAAACTAGTATTAGTTAATGCCTTATATTTTACTGGGTTTTGGAACAAGAAATTTAAAAAGGAAAATAATACCAAAGAAGATTTTCAGGTTGCAAAAAAAGAATATGAAAATGTTGTATTCATGAATAGTAAAATAAGTGCTTACTATTATGAGGACAAATACTCAAAAATAGTTGATATTCCATACTCCAATACAAATTTTGTTTTTTCTATAATACTTCCAAAATCATTTAAGAAACTTATAAAATTGGAAAAAAAACTTAGCTACGAATATTATAAGGACATATCAGAAAAGTTAGAAAAATTTCATGTATATTTATCTTTGCCTAAATTTGACTTAGAATCAGAATTTGACTTAGAAAACACTTTAAAAAAACTAGGAATTGAAGATGCCTTTACCGGTTCTGCTGACTTTTCAGGAATAACTGAAAATGAAAAGCTATTTATTAATAAGGTTGTGCATAAAGCAAACATAAGTATTGACGAAAACGGAACGGAAGCTGCAGCAGCTACAGCAGTTGTAATGAGAAAAACAGCATCACAATTAGAAACTGTTGAGTTTAAGGCAAATTGCCCATTCATATATATTATTAGAAACAAAAAATATAACACAATATATTTCATAGGAAAGGTAACAAATCCCAATTTATAATTAACCAAAAATAACTAACCTAAAATGAACTAATATGAAACGAACATTTACTATTGCATTAATTGCTACATTCTATTTCTGCAGCATGTTTGCTCAGGAACCTCAACAAGCTCCCTTAAATGAGGATTTCATAAAATTTATGGAAGATAAGAAAAAAAATAAAGGGAATTCGATAATTCCGGCACCAACGACTTATGTATTTTCAAAAGAAGTAAGTGATAAAATAAGTAAGTTATCATTTCCCAGTTCCTATGATTTAAGAACCGAAGGACTTGTTAGTTATGTTAAAAATCAAGGTAATGCGGGTCATTGTTGGAGTTTTTCGGCTATTGGTGCCGTAGAGTCACGTAGCATGAAACTAGGTTTTGGTGAGTTAAATCTATCCGAACATAATATGGCTACTTGTCATGGGTTTGAATGGGACGAAGGTGGAAATCAAGGAATGGCAACGGCTTATTATAGTCGATTAAGCGGGCCATTAAACGAACCACAAGACCCTTACAGTGATACTGATTTTTCGTGTTCTGCAACCGGTTTAACCCCTCAATTTTATGTTACTGAAAGTATCTTCTTACCCAGGGATCCTGATGTAATAAAATATTATTTAATGAACTATGGTGGAATTACAGTGTCTTATTACGCAGATAATCAGTACTTCAACAGCGGCAACAACACTTATTACTATTCAGGTAATGAAAAGACTGACCATAGTGTACTTTTAGTAGGCTGGGATAATAGTAAAGTAACATCGGGAGGCACCGGAGCATGGATTATTAAAAATAGCTGGGGTAACTCATGGGGGGATAATGGTTATTTCTATATGTCTTATAACGATATTCATGCTTTAAAAAGTGCTACAATATATCCTATTAGAAAAGAACTAAATACTATTGACACATTATTAATGATAGATAAATTTGGTGAAATCAATTCATATGGTTTTGGTGACTATAATGATTATGGATTAATAAAATATAATGTATCAGAAGAACATTATTTTACACAAATTGGAACATACATAGGTGCTACAAATTCAATAATTGATATTGAGATTTTTGGTACAAAAACAGGAGATGTTTTAACAGATACTTTGGCTAAAGCGTATGGTATTTTTGCAGAATACCCCGGTTACAGTACTTTTGATGTGCCATTTACTGCTAACGGAGATTTTTATATTAAAATAGAATATTATACTCCGGGAGATAAATATCCGATCCCTGTTGAAAAAGTAATTACAGATTATGCTTTACCTGCAATAAAATCAGGAGTATGTTGGTTTAGTGATGAAGGCGATAAATGGACTGCTCTTGGAAGTGATACTGACAGGAAAATTGATTTGTGCATAAGAGCATATGGGACAAAAGAAGATTTGAAAGCCTCATTTACATCTGACAGAAGAACAATTTGCGATGATAGTGATGTTACATTTACCAGCAACTCAATAGGAACAATTACAAGCTACCAATGGGATTTTGGCGAAGAAGCTACACCGGCAACTGCTTCAACGGAGGGGCCTCACACTGTTACTTATGCATCATTGGGGTTTAAAACAATTAAATTAGTAGTTGAGGATGGTGTAAATAAAGATTCTTTGGAAAACTATGAATATATAAATGTTGTAAACGAAATTAATTTAAGCTTATTTGATGAAATTAATTTAAGAATAAATGATACAACTGAAATATATGTAAATGGAGGTGATACTTATACCTGGAGCCCTGTGGATTCTATTATTGGCAGTAATACAAGTTCATCTATCAAAATATCTCCGGATGCAAGTATGACATATTATGTTACCGGCAGTATGGGAAGTTGTTCTTATACTGATTCAGTAAAAGTAACAGTTATAGAAGGGCCTGATAATGACAACGTTTGTGACGCCATTACTTTAACTATAGATCAACAGGGAGGGCCATTTTCTAATGTGGCTGCAACCGTAGAAACCAATGAACCATTTCCTGACACATCAGGAACAAATGCTTGTACTGATCCATTGCATTGGTGCAGTGAAGGTGGACTACAAAATAGTGTTTGGTTTAAGTTTGTTGCTCCTGCCACGAAAGCTGTATCGATTACAACCAGTGGATTTGACAACCAGATAGCAGTTTACGATGCAGAAACCTGTGATGATATTATAAGTGGCGATGATACAAAATATACCCTTATTGCAGCTAATGATGATGTAGATAGCCAGGACTTTGATGCAAAAATAGACAAAGTAGAAGGTTTAACTGTTGGTAAAACATATTGGCTTCAAATGGATGGTAGTGCAGGAGGAAAGGAAGGGCAATGCACAATAAAAGTTGCAGAAGAATGGCAAACCGGCATTGAGAATAACTTACAAGTTAATGATTTTATAAAAGCTATTCCTAACCCATCTAGTGGAGATTTTAGATTAAATATATCTAAGCTCGAAGACGGGTATGAAAATATGAATATAAAAGTAATAGCTATGGATGGCTCTGTAATATATAGTTGTAACGGGGAAATAAATAAAAGTGAATATAATATCACTATAGACCGTAAAGGGATATTTATTGTTCGTGTTGTTACAGAAAATAATCAATATTCATTACCAATAATCGTAAAATAATTAATTATATAAATCCATTTATAAGGTAGGCTGATTAATTAGCCTACCTTTTTTAATTTAACTCGTATTATGCATTAGAATTTTCAATAAAGCTGGTATTTGATTGATAACTAATCAATTTCTATTGCTTTGCATTAGAAACTCGTTGAACCTAAAGGGTTTACTTTTATTATTCTGAGAAGCTAAGAAATCCTTTAGTTAACAGATTATTTTCACTTTAAATGCATAATCCGGTTTTAACTAACCGTGTAAAGTAAGTTTCATAAAAGCTTCATCTAATATTTTAATTATTTAAATTTGTAACTTGCGCAATATAAATATCGTTATTATTTTATAATGAAGAACATAGTTATCATATTATTCATAATGCTTTCCGGTTTAACCGGTTTATGCCAAAATTTTAAAGAATATTATTTTAAGTTTAACATAGAAAACAAAACAGAGATTAGTGAGTTAACAAGAATTATCTCCATTGACAATGTAATAAATGATACAATATTTGCTTACGCAACTGACAAGAATTTTAAAAGATTCAAATCCATAAATCACAAGCACATCCTAATATCAAAATCAGAAAAATCATTAAAAGCTGAAATGGCAACTACTACTGCTGAAATGACAAATTGGAATAAATACCCTACTTATGATGTGTACGTTGAAATGATGAATAATTATGCCAGCTCATATCCCGCAATTTGTAAAGTAGTTAATATAGGGCCAACAGTTAACGGAAGAGATTTACTGGTTCTAAAAATTACTGATAATATTAGCATTGAAGAAAACGAACCTGAGTTTTTCTACACGAGTACTATGCATGGCGACGAAACCACCGGTATGGTGTTAATGTTGAGACTTATTGATTCTTTATTAACTGGTTATGGTACAGTAGCTGATATTACTAATCTTATTGATAGCATAGAAATATATATTAACCCAAATGCTAACCCTGATGGAACATATGCAGGAGGAAATGATATTATAGGAAATACCTCTACCAGATCAAATGCTAATGGTATTGATCTAAACAGGAATTTCCCTGATGCTGTAATAGGATCTCATCCCGATGGCGAGATTTGGCAACCTGAAACAGAAGCGATGATGGATTTTGCTGACCAACATAGGTTTGTACTATCAGGAAATTTTCATGGAGGTATAGAATTAGTAAATTATCCATGGGACCACACATCCAGAAGGCATCCTGACGATGGTTGGTTTATAAATCTTAGCCGGAACTATGCTACATCTTGTCAAAATAATTCTCCGGCAGGCTATTTTGATGACGAAAACAATGGAATTACTAATGGTGCCGATTGGTATATTGTTTATGGTAGCAGGCAAGATTATTATTGCTATTTCCATAATAGTAGAGAGGTTACTTTTGAAATATCAACTACCAAACTAGTTTCTTCATCAAGCCTTCCTGATTATTGGGATTATAATAAATTGGCTTTATTAGATTATATGGAAGAATGCTTACATGGGGTTCATGGCACAGTAAAAGATACAGAAGGAAATTCATTAGATGCAATGATTAAAATCGAAAGCCATGATACTGATACTGACAGTTCAATGGTTTTTACCGATCCTGATAATGGAGATTATCATAGGCTAATAAATCCGGAAACCTATACTATTATTGCAAGTGCTAACGGATATTATAACGATACAGTTAAAAATATTGTTATTGAAGAGAATAAGTATATAAACGTTAACTTTATTCTAAAAGAGGATACCATCTCTTTGTTTAAACAAAATACTTACAAAAACAATATTAACATATTTCCTAACCCTTTTTATGATCATATTTCAATTTATTTTTCAGATCATCATATTAGCCAAATTTATATTAATATTTATAAGTCTAACGGGGAGAAAATATTCCAATCGAAAATTAAACTTCAAAATGATAATATCATAAAAATAGATGGTATTTCCAATTTACCGTATGGTATTTATTTTATTCAAATCATTACAGATAAACTTCAGTTTACAAAACAAATTGTTAAACAATAAGTTTGAAATATTAAGAATAAAAAGTAATGGCAATCAATAAATTCGTGCCACGGCTTGCGGATTTATGGTATTAACAAAAAGTAATCGATATTTTTAGTGCATATTATTCCTACTCCCATCATAATACCAAAACATTTACTCTTAAGGCAACCTCTAATAATTTATATGGTATGC
>DAOVYZ010000334.1 GCA_030635365.1 Bacteroidales bacterium | reverse complement strand
CAGTATTTTTTGGTTGTGGATAATTGTTAATAAAATCATCATAATCAGGGAATAAATAATTTTCGAAGTCTAAATAATTACTTTTATTTGTCGATGACTGTTTAATTTCTTTAGCCTGTCGATACATCAGGCGAGGAACACTATTAAAATCCGGATTTTCCTTTTTTACTTGTTCAGATAATTCCAGCAATGGATATTCTCCTTCACCCCAGGTTACAAAGTCGAAATAAGTACATATTTTCATTGCTTCCAGGGCTTCTTTCTCACTACCAAATCCACCAATTACAATTTTAACATTGGGTGCGATTTTCTTTATTTCCTCGGCTAAAATCATTCCTGGAATCCATTGATTGTATTTTGCACTGATCCCAAAAAGTAAAATCTCACTAAAATCAATATTCTTAATCTCACGATGAATTATTTCGAAAATTTCCTCTTTTTTAGTTTGCAAAAACTCCAAATAATACTTCGGGTTAATGGCCTTATAGGTAGGATCTAATTTTTGAAGGACTGAAATGATTCTATTGTTGCCTTTTGTATTATTATCACGATCATTTAGGATTGAGAGAAAAGGAAGAATCCTAATTTCTGTATCTTCGATTTCCACATAACCGGACATTAAGGATAATAAAAAGTTCCAATATTTTATTTCAGTATCAAAACCGTTATTTATCATAAACTTTTTAAGTATGGATAGCGAAGCAGAAGGACTATTCACATCAGCAGGAGGTAGGCAATTTAGAAGAATCTTCATTAGCTTTTCATGTATATTTAGTGCTTGCGCGAAAAAGTACTTAATTTAAAAGTCTTTTGTGCGAAAGATTCAATTACAAGGCTTGTGAAGCCTAAAAATCAGGAGTCCCGACACAAACATCGGGATGACTGTTTTTTAGGCGAGCGTAACCTGTCTGCCCTGCCTGACGGCTGGCAGGCGCAGTAATTGGAGTTTTCACGCAAAGACTATTTAGCTGTTATCTATACAAAAATAAGTTAAATATGATCATTATATGGAAATATACTGGACTTTTAAAATTCTATTTAGTGCTTGTTAGGAAATTAATTTGGAATGTAAACCTTGTGTAGTGTAAAGCTTTTTTCTTAAATTTGAAAAAAGATCATTAAAAAAATACTAGAAATGAATAGATTATTAATAATATTAGTAATAGCAATTGGCTTATTTGCATGTCAGCCAGAAGGGCGAATTTATGTAGAACACCAAGATTTATCTCCTAAACTAGAATGGTTAAAGAAAGATACACGTGAATTTAAGGTGCCAATTGAAGACAATAGTATATCGTACAATATGAGTTTATCTTTTCGATATGTACATGGATTTCAATATCAAGCTGTTAAAGTAAAAGTAATTGAAACTAGCCCGAGTGGTAAAGAAATAGTAAAAGAATACGATTTAAAAGTACGAGAAGATAACGGTGATTACATTGGAGAAGCTGGTTTTGACATTTGGGATAGTAATCACTTAATAGAGCCCAACAAAAAATATAACGAAGCTGGTTTTTACACATATGTAATAGAGCACAGCATGCCTAATGATCCTTTAAATTATGCTATGGAGATAGGTGTAATTTTAGAAAAGGCAAAATAAACTAAAAAAATTATATAAGTTTTGGCACTTGTAAAAGTGAAATGATCAGATATCATCCTATAAAAAGGATGAATACTCGTTGATGCCTTAAAAAACTATTAATTTTCTTCACCACCCCTGACTGCCGTCGCAAGTCTTTAGGGTTTGGGGCAAATAATTGGAATCAGTTTGATACCTTCATGATCTCGTGTGTCCAAGAATACTTTATACATGGAATAATTGAACCTGCGAGCGTCAACTTACACCGCTGTACACTTATTGACCATACGAACCAGGATGAAGCCTCTGTATGTTTACCCGGTTATGGTTTCTTTGAAAATGAAGAGCCAGATTATGAAGAAATAACTACAGCAGATAGGAATAATTGGTCAAGTAGGGTGCCGCTTGCCAATCTTTCAACTGACAGTTATTCTGGGTAATAAAATAATAAAAGTACTGACCTCTATTATAATTCTTATAAGGCATAAAAAAATATTATTTGTAATAGAGAAACAATAATTGAAAAATAAGAATTACATTTATATGTAATGGCGAGGTGATAAGATAAATAACAATATAAACCAAAAAGAAAATAGTATGAAAATGTTTAAGAATTTAAATGCGATAGCATTATTTTTAGTATTGAGTATTGTGGGCACTTCTTTAAATGCTCAGAAAAAAACCAGTAAGGAATATGACCGGGTTGTTATAGAATTAAAAGAACTTTATGATTCTAACAACGATTTTAAACAGCTCATGGATAATGCATTAGGCAGTGCTGTTCCTACACCAGATGGTTGGTCATTGGATCCTAACGATAATACAAAATTATACAAATGGCCGGATAAGGATTTTAATGATCTTTTAGATTTCTTTCAAAATTGGCTTCATTTTGTTCCAAGCCCAACGAATGGAATGGATTATTATGTAATTCTTTATGGCTTATGTTATAATAATACAAATGCAATTAAGTTTGTTGCTACTGAGCCGGGTTTGAGCTGGACAAAAAAGTATGTTGAAGCTCGTGGGGATTATATGGATAGCAAGGAATCTATAGATGATAATATCAAGACTATGGATGCATGGAAAGAAGTCCTGGGAGCAGCATGGAATGATTTTGAGCCCACACATCCAAAATCAGAAGGTTATGAGGGCTATACAACATTTAATGAGTTTTTTATACGTAATCTAAGAGATTCAACAATTAGGCCGGTTAGCGAACCAAATGATCCTGGTACTTTAGTATCGCCTGCTGATGGTTTAATAAATGTTATTAATGAGAATCTAAATACAGAATCCAGGATTCATACTAAATATGATGAATACCTCAATGTTGACCAACTCTTAGCCGGATCTGAATATGCAAAATATTTTATTGGTGGTACGGCTACAGGAACAGTTTTATTACCTCCGGATTATCACCATTACCATTCGCCTGCTGAAGGCCTGGTTGTTGAAACAAAAGCAGTTGACTCAGAAGGTGGTGTATATTTTGGTATGGATGGTCAATTTTTTACATACAAGAATAATAGTAATGTTGGTGGGTATATGTCGGACTATGGTGTTTTTAGTGTTTACCATAGAGGATACTATATTATAAAAACTGATAATTTCGGGTATATTGCCATGATATCAGTAGGTTTAGACGATATAAGTTCTATAAATTTTGAAAATAAATTTAAACCGGAAGCTATTGCCAAACAATCAGAAAAGGTAAAAAAAGGGGAAAGAGTAGGGCATTTTGCTTATGGAGGATCAACCGTAATCCTTCTGTTTGAGCCTGGTGTTCTTGATGGCTTAAAATTAAAACAAGGAGCACAAATTGGTGTGCTAAATGCTAAATGATAATTAGTGCCTGCGCGAAAACTGTTTGGTCCCGGCCTTTAGATTTACATAATTAAAAATAAAACATGAAAACAGAACAAGAAATTAGAATGATTCTATCTGCTTGTATGTCCACGCATGGAATAGATACAAAAGAAGGTGTAAATGGAATTGTATACGCAAAAGATTGTGGCCATATTTATAACGTAATAACGGGTAAAGACTGCCCTAATCAATAAAAATCAATATGATATGATTTTTGTCTCATATCTTACATCTATAATCTAACGATCTATTATTAACAATAAATAATATAAAATGGAAACAGATATTAAATTAAATTTTGTAAATGAGTCAAATGACCAAAACAATTCAGAAATTGTATTTTTTCAAAAGAATGTGGCAACTGATCTTGATGAGGCTGCAGTTGCCTGGAAGGTTATTAAAAATTGTGCAACAGGATGGCATCATAAATTTATTTTCCCTACGGAAATACGTATAACTGCATTTGATTCATGGGGAAATGAAATAATTACACCAATCCCGGCATGCAATGGACAGTTATTTCATGTATATAAAGATGCTTCGGGTGATCAATTAAAATATTATGGCCCTGCATCCAGTAGTAATGAGGTTCATTTAAGAAACGACCTGCAAATGGGTGCTATAAATGCCAATATTTATAAAAATGGTAAACTTCTGGCAACAAAATCAGCAGTCTCGCCTGAACAAAAAGCCGTATTTCAATTTAAGCCAACCTTGTGGGTAGGTGTGGTATCTCAGGTTCAAGAAGGGAGTATTATGAGCTCTGCCATTATTTCGAATATCAATACAGAGCTGAGTTTATTAGATGTAGCTTCTGCTGATATTGTGATGACTGGCGGAAGAACAGAGTTTAAATTTACAATGGAGAACATTGTTTATGCCTAACATAAGGAGGGAGGGTAATACTCTACCTTTAGTTCAAATTAAAAGTAAAAATCCACGCCCAGAGGACGTGGCATTGAGATAACCCCTAAAAGGGGATAAAATGCTTTTACCCTCTTAGAAGGTAAAAGATGTTGCCCTCAGTTGATTATTTTCTTTCTTCTCGTTTATCCTTTTCTTCTTGATACTTAACATAGTTACGTAACATTTCTGAATCTAACCCAACAGTAT
>DAOVYZ010000287.1 GCA_030635365.1 Bacteroidales bacterium | reverse complement strand
GTTTCGGGATGGAAAAAGAAACGTCATGATCCATTTTCAAAACGTTTCCCCAGTAAAATATATAACCGCTTAGTGCGCATTGTAACAGGTATAAAACTCCATGATTTTAATTGTGGTTTAAAAGCTTACCGCAAGGACGTCATTAAAAGCATTGAAGTGTACGGAGACATGCACCGATATATGCCTGTACTAGCTAAAGCTGCCGGATTTAAAATTATTGGTGAAAAAGTAGTTCAGCATCAGGCAAGAAAATTTGGTATTTCTAAATATGGTTTTGGGCGTGCACGTGGAATGTTCGATTTAATGACCATTTCGTTTATATCACGATTTGGAAAAAAGCCAATGCAGTTTTTTGGCACCTTGGGAACTCTTATGTTTTTTGCAGGTTTTATTGCAGCCGGATGGCTTGGAGCAGAGAAACTTATTTCGATGTGGCAAGAAGTTAAAGCACCTCTGGTTACATCCAGTCCTTATTTCTATATCGCACTAACTTCGATGATTATTGGCTCTCAGCTATTCCTCTCCGGCTTTTTAGCTGAACTTATTTCAAGAAGTTCCAGTGATAGAAATCATTACCAAATTGAAGAAAAGATTTAAGTATTCTATTTATAGAAATTCTTTTTATAAGCATGAAACTCATCCTGCCGTAAGATTATTCTTTTTACAAAGGATTTAATAAATCCTAAGCCATAAGCTATCAATTGAATAAAACTGGATATAATTGATAAACCTGCTACTTTGACACTTTTATTTAATCTGAATGAATCTAAAAAGATAATTATTATGAAGAGTCCAATTGGGGTTAAGAAATAGATATTTACAAGGCTAAAAAGAATGCTCATTCCAGCACCAACCAAAAATGCAGAAGGCATCAAGTGAACTAGTTTTAGTGATTGTGGATGCCGTTTATATAAGTTTATTCGTGCTATTCCTGAATTGAATACCTGCTTAAAAAATTTCTTGAAATCCACCCTTCTTTTATGATAAACAGCTGCATCTCTTATCAATGATGTAGAGAAACCATTTTCAATAATCCTCAAACTCATATCAACATCTTCACCAAAACGCATTTTCGAGAATCCTTTTGTTTTCTCAAAAACCTTTTTTGTAAATCCCATATTAAAACTTCGTGGATGAAATTTCTTTTCATCTTTCATACCCCCTCTTATTCCTCCTGTTGTAAAGAAAGAGGTCATTGAATAGTTTATTGACTTTTGAATAGCTGAAAAATCAGGGTGAGCCATATCCGGGCCTCCATAAGCATCAACCCAAGATTCTGGAAGCCTGTTATTAACTATTTCAAAATACTTTTCGGGAATAATACAATCACTATCAAAAAAAACATGATAATCACCTGTTGCTCTTTCCGAACCATAATTCCTTGATTGTCCCGGGCCTGAATTTGTCTTAAAAAAGTATTTTATATCTAAATTCTCCTTGTATTCATCAGTTATATCTTCGCTCTTTAAAGTTGACCCATCTTCAACAACAATTACTTCAAAGTTTTTGAAAGTTTGTTTTGTCAAACTTTCCAGTAATTCCTTTAATTCATCAGGCCTATTATATACAGGGACTATTACACTATACTTTATCATCTTAATTCACATATTTTTCTTTTAACATCTTTACTACCTTCTTATCAATAGGAAATGTAAATTTACCAGAATCAATATTATTTAACTTAACCCATCTAAATGATTGTTCTCCATTCCTATCAATCTTAAAATCAAATGGCTTTTTTGATATTCTGAACTTTATAGGTTCTATAAATTTAGCAAAATAGTAAATACTAATTAATTGTGCATCACCATAAAATTGAGTGGATTGAAAATAATCAGTAGTATAAAAATGTTCCAGCACCTCAAGTTCTTGCCCAAACTCTTCTATCGCTTCCCTTTTCAAGCAATCAATTGCCCCTTCGCCAAAATGCATACCTCCACCCGGGAATTTAGTCATTCGCATATTTAACTGAAACTCATCACTTATAAGCAATTCTTTATCCTGATTAATTATTATACCATAAACTCTTAATATGTACCTATTTATTTTTGATTTCATATTCAAATGTGAGTTCTTATTTCTTCAATTATTTTGTTTTTTTCATCCGGATGAAACCAGACAATCTCTTTATCGCGTGCAAACCAGGAGATTTGTCTTTTAGCATAGTGCCTGGAATTCCTTTTTATAAGTTCAATTGCCTTTTGCAAAGTAATAGCCCCATCAAAATACTCAAAAAGTTCTTTGTATCCAACGGTATTTAATGAATTTAAACATCTATCCTTAAAAAATCTTTTTGCTTCTTCAACTAATCCTTCTTCAACCATAAGGTCAACTCTTTTATTAATTCTATCATAAAGCTCATCCCTATCCCTTTGCAGTCCTACTTTTATTGAACGAAAGTTACGTTGTTTCTTTGATTTGGACAAAAAAGATGAATACGGCCTACCCGTTTGGATTGAAACTTCCAATGCTTTTAATATCCGTTTGTAATTTTTTAAATCAACACTTTTATACGATTCAGGGTCAAGCATCTTTAGCCGCAAACGTAAACCCTCAATACCCTCTTTATTATACTTACCAATTAATTCATTTCTAATTTCTTCGTCTATTGTAGGTAAATCATCAATACCATCACATACTGCATTAATATATAAACCTGATCCACCTGTCATTACTACCTGGTCATACTTATTAAACAAATCATTGAGTAAATCTATAACTTCAAATTCAAACATACTTGCATTATAATAATCATAAATAGATTTATTACCTACAAAATAATGCTTAACCTGTTTCAATTGATTATCCGAAGGAACAGCTGTTCCAATTTTTAACTCCTTATATATCTGCCGGGAATCAGATGATATAATTTCCGTATTAAACTCTTTTGCAATATCAATACTCAAATCTGTTTTACCAATACCTGTAGGCCCAACTATAACAATAAGCTTTTTCATTATACAGCAAATTTATAGTTATAGATTTTGTAAAAATTGCATTGTGTCAATATTATCTGCATAATCCCATAATTCAGGTTGTTGTGCCTTTCCAAAAGGAACAGATTCTCCAATAATACCTGTAGACACAATGCACTGAATCTCATCTTTTTTTTGATCAATATAGTCTCTTACATCAGATAAATTATTGTAATGCTGATAGTAGAGAACTCCAATTGGTGATGATAAGTTCTCATCTTCCTTTAATATCAAAAATCCGTTATCGTATTGCTGAATCTGATTCATCAGATATATAGATTTATTATAATCATAGTTATTAGCATACTTATTATGCCGATAGACATATTCGAAATTCTGAATGTTTTCAAAGAACTGATTGAAAGAAAAATCTTCCGGAATAAACAGTTTTGATACATTCCTGCAACCCAAACCAAAATAACTAAATATGTCCGTACCTAATTTTTTAATTTCTTCATCTGATTCTTTTCCTGTCAAAATTCCAAAAGAGCTTCTGTTTTTTCTTATTATGTGTGGATATTTTCCAAAATAATATTCAAAATATCTAGAGGTATTATTATTACCTGTAGCAATAACCGCATCAAAGTTTTCTAATTTTTCTTGTGTAAAGTATATTAGTTTTTTAAACTCATAGTTGGTATCAATTAAATAATCTGCAATAAACTTCAATAATTTGTTATCTTTCGAAGACAGTTTACCTATGAACGCATTTCCAGAAATTAGAACTGAAATAAAATCATGAAATCCTACCAGTGGCAGATTACCTGCCATAACAACCCCTATTCGTTTACTTTGTTTATTACTACCTAATAATTGATACCTATTTAACCATAAATTTATTTTGGATTTATCCAAAGATTCCCCTATTGCTTTAAGCGAATGCCGTATGTTGTTTTCAGTAAACCATGGATTAAATATATGTTCTGTAGTTATCAGATCATTCAACTTAATACTTTCATCAGAATCTAAATTTCCATCAATAAAATTTCTTAAGAATTCTCCCAACTTTACAAATGCATCTATCCTCTGATTTAAATTCATGTAAGCAATTTAAAAATATCAAATGTAAAATAAAAGATGGATGATCTATTATTATAGTCATCCATCTTTTGAAATATTTTTTTTCTAAAAGTTATCCCAAGGGAGTTGTGTAAATACAGTACTAAGAGCAGCACCTATAATAATAAAATAAATAATAATAAATGCGAGGTAAAGCGATGATAATATTGTACCAATAAGAGCACATATTCTACCAGCATTCATATTTTTATAAGAACTCTCTGTATACTGTCCTGGGTTCTCATTATATAGAATTTTAGCTTTACCAGAAAGCACTAAGGCTATTATACCCATTGCAATTCCAAATAATCCATAGCACCAACATACTGCAATTGATAATATTCCTAAAACCAAAACTGCAGTTGCATTAGGTAAGGGTTGTTGAACCGAGGGTGCAACATTTTCATTCGTCGGGGTCTTTGTATTTTCCATGAAATTCAGGTTTTATTGTGTTAATAATTTATAAATATAACTTAAAACAACTATAGATGTATTAATTATAAAAAGATTTTTTAAAAAATTTGCTCCATTCCTGAATTTAAATATAAGATGAAGAATTAAATAGATTATCAAAAACAATGTTGGCAATAAAGCAGGAAATAAGACAAAACTTTCAATTAAATTTCCTTTTAACAATTCAATAAAAGATCTCTGCATCCCACATCCAGGACATTCTATGCCAAAATATCTTTTATAAAAGCATGATCCCATGCGGGACTCTAACCACTCAATTATCTTTTCAAACATACATATATAAATGAATGGGCAAATATACTGTTATCCTTGAAAAAATCAATCGACTTTTTGACCAGAAAAAAGAATTGATGCATAATCAACAACCTCATTTGATGGAATAATCTCACCCGAATGCCCTATTTTTAATATATCTACTTCAATATTTGTAGATTCTAACATTGAAAACTCTATTAATGTCATTATTGGGCCATAGCCACAAATTGAAACACTATGTTTACGAATAAGTCTTTCTATTTCCGGAGAATCAAGCACTTTAATTTTTTCAAGGATCAATGCATCCTTTTGTTTACCATCTTCGGGAGTTAAAAAATGCGAAAAATCGGAAGAAGCAATTACCAATATTTCTCTTTTTAAACGTGTTGAGGCCTCGTATAACCTACCAGCAAGTAATTCGGCATTT
>DAOVYZ010000293.1 GCA_030635365.1 Bacteroidales bacterium | reverse complement strand
TTTATGATAACAAATATATGGAGAATCCCGTAACATGGAGCATACTACAAACTTCGACTGGTGAATATCTTTTTGGCACCACCACCGGCCTTGAAATATTTGATGGTAAATCATTTAAAAATGTATGCCTCCCTAAAGAACTTAAGATGCGTGATATTAATACACTTACAGAAACATTTGACGGTTTGATATTAATAGGGACTTATTATGGGATATATCAATTAAAAAATAGTAAACTAGTAAGGAATCCACTTTTTAATGATCTAAATAATATTGAAGTTTATGATATTAAGCAGCACAAAAATGGCAATTTATATATTGCTACCAATAGTAGAGGATTGTTCGAAATTAGTAATAGAAAGTTAAAAAATTATAATACCGGGAATATATTACCTACAAATCTTATATCTACGATATACATAAATGCAGAAGGGAAAATTTATCTTGCTACTGATGGTTATGGGGTTGTTGTTTTAGACAAGGATAGTGTTACTGTATTAAATGAAAATAAAGGTTTGTTAAACAATATAGTTTATTCTGTTCAAGAATATGACGATAATGAATTATGGATTTGCACAGATGAAGGATTAAGTATTTATAAAAATGGAATTTTTAAAAATATAAAAAAAAGTAATGATATATCTTTTTATTCTACATTATGGGTATTGGAGGATAACCAAAAAAGAAAATATTTAGGAACCGAAATTGGACTGTTAGTTCTTGAGTATTCTAAAGATTCTATTTTTGTTCGTCGACTTACTACTGAAGATGGCCTGGCAAGCATAGAAATAAATCAGGGAGCTTGTTTGAAAGACAGAGATGGAAGTATATGGTTTGGGACTATTAAAGGGATCAGTCATTATTTCCCTGAAAATAATTATCAGGTTAAATCTTCTCCAAAAGTCCGAATAAATAATATATTTGTAATGGATAAAAAAATTCCCTTTAATAATGAAATTCAATCTTTATCATTTAAGCATGACCATAATTATATAAGATTTGAATATTCCGGGATTGATTTAACAGCTTTCTCAAAAATGAAATATCAACATAAACTTAGTGGTATAGATCCCCAATGGATTATAAGCACCAGAACATCTGTCCAATATACTAATTTGAATCCGGGGGAATACATTTTTGAGGTAAAAGCCTGCAATTCCTGGGGTATTTGGAGCAAACCGGAACAATTAAAAATAATCATACATCCTGCCTGGTGGGCTACTATTTGGGCTTATATTATTTATGCTTTATTTATAATTAGTATAGCTACATGGTTTGTAAATTATAGAGTAAAAAGAGAAAGAGAAATAGGGGAATATAAAGAGGCACAATTAAAAGCAAAGGCTGCGGAGGCAGATAAAAAAGTGGTTATTGCCGAAAAAAAACGCAGGGATGAGGAACTGGAAAGGGCCCGGGAAATGCAGCTTATGATGCTGCCGGATAAATCTCCGAAAATTCCATTTGCTGATATAGAAGTTTATTTGGAAACTGCCCGGGAAGTTGGAGGAGCCTATTATGACTTTTTTATACAAAATGAAGAGTCATTCTATGCAATTATAGGTGATGCAAGCGGGCATGGCATGCCGGCAGGTATGATGGTTTCTATCACTAAAAGTTCATTAAAAACAATGGGTCATCGTCCCACTCATTTAATTCTTAAGCGCTTAAATTATGTGCTAAAGGATATAATTCCCAAAAAACTTCAAATGTCATTAAATGTTCTTATAATTCAAAAAGATAAAATTGAATTCTCTTCTGCAGCAATGCCACCGATAATGATTTATCGTCATAAAAATTCCACAGTTGAAGAATTTTCTACCGGCGGTTTGCCATTAGGATATTTAGAAGAAACTTCTTACAAAAACAATATTGTACCTTTTGAGTCTGATGATATAATTGTCCTGTTTACCAATAGCCTTCCGGATACTACAAATCTTTCCAATGAACCGCTTGGTTTTGAAGCAATAGAAGATTTGTTAAAAGAAAACCATCATCTGTCTGCCAAAGAGCTTTTAGAAAAATTAGTAAGTTTACCCGAATTGTACAGCCTGGGTAAAAAATTGATAGATGATTTATCCATTATGGTTATAAAGCATAAATAGATTGGTGCTGGTCAAAACAGCCCCGTGAGGGATGCCCATGGCGGATGTTTTGATTCTCCCATGGGGACTCCTTCGAGCGAATTAATCACAGGATGTGATTGTTTTTTTTGAGAATACTAGGTAAAACAAAAGTAAAAAATCAATCCTTTCCACCCTCCTTTTTTGGGGGGGGGATGCCTGTAGGGCAGGGGGGTCAAAGAAACGACTGAGAAATCTAAAATAGTGTGAGAATTTCTTTAAACAAAAACGCCGGGCAAAACCCGGCGTTTTAAGTAACATGAATATTTTCGATTTAATTATTTGAGCAGGATCATCTTACGGGTTTGTAAAAATGAACCGGCGTTTAACCTGTAAAAATAAATTCCGGAAGAGACCTGAACATTAGAGTCATTTCTTCCGTTCCATTCTATTATATGACGTCCGGCTACTTTATTTTCGTTTACAAGAATTCTTACTTTCTGTCCCATGGTATTATAAATAGTAAGAGTAACTTTTTGGGCGTCAGCAATTGAATAGCTAATAGTTGTAGTAGGATTAAAAGGATTGGGATATGCTTTTAATAAGTAAAATTCACTTACTATATTTTCAGTATAAATACCAGTTGTTGAAGCTATTTTTGCAATATATGCAGTAAAAGCAACACCGCCCTTTATCACCTCTTTAAGATAGTATACATCCATATTAGATAAAACATCTGTGGATTGGTGATAGTAAGGATTAAAGACATCTAAATATTCATAGTAACCGGTTATAACATAACCCAGGTTTTCAAAAGGAATATAATCAGTACCATAAGCATAATCTATTACCGCATCAATTTCTGTATATGTGTTGGTTAACATAGCTAAGGTATCTGTATATGCCCAGGATGCTGCGTTATTTTCCGGGATGGTGTTTCGTTCATCTCTTTCACAGGTAATTGCAGTCATTACGTAAGGATCACCATAATAATTTGAGATACCGCCAATTTGATCCATATTAAACATTATTTTTATATTCACTCCCTCATCAAATACCTGTTGAGCATATTCTGTGGAACCATAATAACCATGCTCTTCCCCGGTAAACCAGACCATAATTACTGAATAATCTGTCTGAACGGTATTTATAATTCTGGCAATTTCCAATAAAGCTGCCACACCGCTGCCATTGTCATTCACACCCGGCCCCGTAGGCACAGAATCGTAGTGAGCACCAACAATAATTTTTTCATCCGGATATGTTATTCCTGTTTTTTCAATTATTATATTTTGTCCATGATAATTGGAATAATGATAAACATCCTGCACACTAACACTATATCCAAAATCTGATAATTTAGAAATGATCCAATCACGGACTTCATTTAAAGTTTGGTTGTTTGTACCTGAACTTCTAACACCTTTTTGTTCAAGAAAATCTAAAATATTGTACAATGAATCATAACTAACCTGGTTTACCAGGTCTGCTATTGATGATTGTTTTAAAATACCATTATAATAAATTTTAGGCGGGTAGTCTTTTTTAATATTTTTTTGTGGTGGCTGTGCTAATAATGAAGCCAAAATTAAAACAAAGAAAAAACTTGTTCTGATCATAAAAACTCCAGAAATACTAATTTAGATATCTAAAATGTTCATTGATTGTAACTTTAGAAATAAGTTAAAAATACATTTACCTGTTTTTAAACAGGCAAACCGATTAAACTCAATGAATAATACAATCATACAATCAAACACCCTTATGGAATAATTGAATTTAGAAACAAAGAAATGACCAAGTGTTTTGTAAGTTTTTATTATAGAATTACCGCATTATTCCTCTAATAGGTTTGTAAATTAATGTTGATTATTAGAGATGAAAATATATAATTGAGTTAGATATATTTGTCGTTTCCAGGATAAATCATTATGTTGTTTAATGTTAGGTGGAATATGCAAAACCATAAGCATCTGGTATTACTCTGTTTTTCCACCCAAATGTTTTGCTAAAAATTTTTCCATTTGGTTGTAAAAATCAAAGCGGTTTTCTTCATTTTTATATCCATGGCCTTCGTTTTCTTTTTCCATAAAAACCACTTCTATATTATTTTCCAAAAGCGCATCACGAATGTAATATCCGTCAGAATTACTTACCCGTGGATCATTGGCACCCTGGGCAATGAAAACAGGGACCTTGATTTTATCAATATAAAAGTATGGAGATGAATTTCTTAACTGTTCCTTTTCAGTTTCAGGATTTCCTACCATTTCATACAGAATATCCTTCTGAATTTGCCAATATGAAGGAATGCTGTCAAGAAATGTAAGTATGTTTGAAATACCAACGTAAGATATTCCGCAAGTGTACAAGTCCGGAGTAAATGTCAGTCCTGCTAAGGTAATAAATCCCCCAAATGAAGCGCCATAAATTGCAATTCTGTTTGAATCAGCGATACCTTCAGCTATTAACCACTTCACACCATCAGTAACATCATGTTGAATTTTTCTGCCCCACTCTTTATAACTGGCTGATATAAATTGCTTACCATAACCTGTAGAACCCCGGTAATTTACCTGTAAAACCCCGTAGCCGCGATTCGCTAAAAATTGAACTTCTTTATTAAATACCCATTTATCCCTGGTCCAGGGGCCGCCGTGTGGTAAAATAATTAGCGGAATATTCTTTTTCATTTTCCCTTTGGGTAATGTTAAATAACCATGAATAGTTAAACTATCTCTGCTTTTATAAGCAATTGGTTTTACCGATGCCATGTTATCAGGATTAAGCCAGGGACAAACATCCAATAGTTTGATAAATTCTCCGGTTGCACGATTATAGTAATAATATGTGCCGGAATTTTTATCACTGAATGTTTTAATAATAAGTTTAGATTCATCTTTACTTTCACTGGCAATAGTAAATTGCATTTCGGGGAATTTACTGTCAATTTCATTTTTTAATTTCTGCATTTCATCATCAAATATATGGTAATGCATTTTTTCTTTATAATAAACAGCTTGAGTAATTACTTGTCTTCTATCATAACAATATACC
>DAOVYZ010000471.1 GCA_030635365.1 Bacteroidales bacterium | reverse complement strand
TTGACTGGAAGTCATTCTGCAGTGCCTTGCAATGAGTGTCATTTTGTAGAATCAAAATGGAGATTTAAATTTCAAAATAATCAATGTGAGACTTGTCACAATGATATTCATAATTCATCTATAAAATTGATTATCCGAATTTAGAAATTTGAATATGTCTTTAAATTTTATGTATTAGTTCTTCTATTCTTTTATGTGTCTTTGAAGTTACCGGAACAAGAGGTAAACGGATATTATCTTCCATAATACCCATTATTGATAGTGCCGCTTTTACACCGGCAGGATTACCATCAATAAAGAGATAATCAATGAATTCAAGAAGTTTGTAATGAATTTTTTGGGCTTCCGGGTAATTATTTTCTAATGCCAGTTTTACCATATCTGAAAATTGCTTTGGAAATACATTTCCAACAACAGATATAACTCCGGATGCCCCCATTGATATCATCGGAAGCGTGATAGCATCATCACCTGAGACTACGATAAAATCTTTTGGTTTATCTCTTAAAATATACATCATCTGTGAAAAATTTCCTGATGCCTCTTTTATAACAGTAATATTTGTAAAATCATGAGCTAACCTTAAAGTAGTTTCAGCTGCAATATTAGAACTTGTCCTGCCTGGCACGTTATATAAAATTACCGGTACAGGGCTTTCTTGAGCTATAGCTTTAAAATGTTGATAAAGTCCTTCCTGTGTAGGTTTATTATAATAAGGTGCTACTGACAATATTCCATCAACCTGACTGAAATCCGTTTTATTTATATTGTTTATTATACCTTGAGTATTATTGCCACCCATGCCTATAACAACAGGTACTCTACTATTTACTTTTTCCTTAATAAAATTAACAAGTTCTGTTTTTTCCGTTTCATTTAAGGTTACTGATTCTCCGGTAGTCCCTAAAACCACAATATAATCGATACCATTTGAGATTAAATGTTCAACTTGTTTTTCTACACCTATATAATCTATGCTTAAGTCTTTTTTAAAAGGTGTTACAATTGCAACCCCTGTTCCTCTAAATTTATTTTGAATACTCATTTAATACTAGTTATTTAATAGATTTAAATAATGTTTAATTTGTTCGATAAGGTATGCAACCGAATTGTTTTTTGATATATCTATTGTTAAATCCTGGTATGAGTTTTTGCATAATTTCCCTACTTTAAAAGAAGCTTTAGATAATGTTCCGACATAATTAACAGTAGGGTATATCCTTGTACTTAAGTCGAAAAGTATATCAAATTCTTGGTTTATAAATTCTTCAATTACTCCATTTTTTGGTTTATTGTACCAGTTGATATCTTTTTTACAATAGAAATTAATTCCTTTTCTCATTAAAAAATGTTCAGGTATTTTTTTGGCTGGAATATACCCTAATGCAATAACTTTTAAATTATTTTCAGAAAGATATGATAAAAACCCTTTAACATCTTCAAAAGAATCTTTATCAGGCGAGTTAAAAAGGATCCCGGCCGTTTGAGCTGTTTTTAAGTTATGTGTATTAACTTGCCTTTTTAATTTTTTTAATCTGTTATTAAAATGATACTTGCCTATTTTGCTTTTTATGTTTTCTATATAACTCACTCTACAATTATACTAATTTTTTAAATTAACAGTAGCCGAATATCAATTATTCTTTAATCATTTTGATAAAATCTGTTTCCGAAATAATGGGAATATTTAATTTGTTTATCTTATCAAGTTTTGATGGGCCGATATTTTCTCCGGCCAGCAAAAAATTTGTTTTTGAGGATATTGACCCTGTATTTTTACCACCATATTTAACAATAAGTTCTTTCAGCTCATCACGTGAATATTGTTCAAATGTACCAGAGATAACAAAAGTTTGCCCATTCAATTTGTCTTCAGCGAGAGTATCTTTTTCTACTTCTAATTTAACACCGGCATTTCTTAGTTTTTCAATTATTAGTAAATTTTTATCATCTTTAAAATGATCTAAAATACTTATTGCTATTTTTTCACCAATTTCATTTATTTCAATAAGTTGCTCAAGTGTAGCATTTTTTAATGCATCCATCGTTTTTAAACCTTGAGCTATTGTTTTTGCAACTGTTTCTCCTACATATCTTATACCTAATGCAAATAATACTTTATGAAAAGGCACTTGTTTAGAATTCACAATACTATCAATTAGATTTGTTGCAGATTTTTCAGCAAATCTCTCTAATGAAAGGACATCTTCTCTTGTTAAAAGATATAAATCAGCACAATCCCGTATTAATTTATTATCGACTAAAGCATCAACTGTGGCTTCGGCAGCACCAATGTTCATAGCCTTTCGGCTTATGAAATGTTCAATGCGCCCTTTTATTTGTGGAGGGCAACCGGTTTCGTTTGGACAATAATGTTTTGCTTCTCCTTCAACTCTTAAAAGTTTTGTACTACATTCAGGACATGTTGAGATAAATTCTAATGGTTTGCTATCGGGATTACGATTTTCTTTATTAACACCAACTATTTTGGGTATTATTTCGCCTCCTTTTTCAACAAATACTAAATCATTAATTCGAACATCCAGTAAATTTATTTGATCTGAATTATGTAAAGAGGCTCTTTTTACTGTTGTGCCTGCTAATAAAACAGGTTCAAGGTTTGCAACAGGAGTTATAGCACCAGTTCTTCCTACCTGATAATCTATTGATATTAGCTTTGTTTTTGCTTGTTCAGCTTTATATTTATAAGCAATAGCCCAACGCGGTGATTTAGCCGTAAAACCTAAATTCTGTTGTTGTTTATAAGTATTAACTTTAATTACCACTCCATCAATATCAAATGGTAAGTTTTTACGTTCGGTATCCCAATAATTTATATATTCAGAGATTTCATCAATATTTTTACATAATTTAATATGTTCAGGTACCTTAAAGCCCCATTTTTTAGCTTCAAGTAAATTTTCGTAATGTGAGCTATGTGGTAAATTTTCTCCCAAAATAAAATATAAATAGCAGTCTAATGGGCGCTTTGCTACAATTGATGATTTTTGAAGCTTTAAAGTGCCAGCTGCTGCATTTCTTGGATTAGCAAATAAAGCTTCTCCATTTGCTTCGCGATCCTTGTTTAATTTTGCAAAACCATTGTGTGGTAGAAGA
>DAOVYZ010000032.1 GCA_030635365.1 Bacteroidales bacterium | reverse complement strand
CAATTTAATTATTAAGAATAATTTTCTTGAGTTAACACTGGAATTATCAGAAGAAAACATAACAGAAGATGATTATTCTAATGAAATCGAGAATAATCCTAACAGGTATGTAATAGATATTGATTATATAAAAGAACCTAATGATATTAAAGTAGTAAATGAAATTGTAAAGAAAATAGGTCTTGAATTTTCAATAGATGAAGTTGCAGAAATGTTTTCATTGGATTCCAAAGATTTAGAAAATAAAGTAGCACAAATTAAATAATTGCTTATCGTGGTATTCTATAAGGCTGGAGATAAAATTGAATGTGAATATTCTGAAGTTATTGCAAAAGATATTAAAGTTAGTGCTCCTCAAAAGCATCCTGAAATAGGATTATCTTTAAAATATAAATGTAAAAGAGACGGAACTGCAGAGATTACAAAAGAGTTAAATCCCAAAGAAGCTATCGTTGATGAAAAATCAAATCTTAATAATGGAGACAAGTTAAATGCTAATAGCTTTTATGTTCTTGTTAAAAATATAAGAAAGATAAAGCCTGTTAAAATAGGTGGGCACACTGGCAGACACAGCTCTCAAAAGATGAATACTAAAAATTTCACATATGCTGAAATTACAAAACCATATGCACATATTCAGAATGCACTGGAAAGCAAGAAAAAATTAGAAGAATAGTATTTAAAAAACGTTTATACAACCCCTACATGGCTTCAAATTCAAGTGGGGCTTAGGTTCGTTGTTTGATAAAATAATGCTATATTTAAACTTTATTAACCGGGGATAGGGAAATAGGGCGAAAATCCCCGCCAAAATTTAAGCCAAGACCAATATTACTCCTTCTCCCTTCGATCAAATGAGTACCTTATTGTAAATACATTTGAATATAATGCCAACGATTGATCTCCTATATCAGTCAGGGCATAATCAATACTAACACCTTTAAAGTGGATTCCTATTCCAAAATTTGGTTGAAAAGTCATGGATTTTTTATTGTCGTATTCTTTTACCCGTTGAAAATTCCCTACCCCAAACCTTACAAAAGCCAATCTATCATAGTTAATTTCAATTCCCATATGAGGTTCAATACTAACCGGGTCTCCTTCAATTAGAACATGCCTTTGCCCATCAAATGTAAAATCCATATCTAATTCAACTATACCTTTGAATTTCTTATAAATTGGGAAATCACGAGAAACACCTAAAATTACCCTGGGAAGTGTTAGTTCAAGTGAATTGTCAGGAGCAAAATTATAAACAGAATCTTGTACTTCAATTATCAGTTCTTCTTCGTTAAAACTCCAGGCGTTAAAAGTAGATGTTATATCCCGGGCCAATAGTCCAAAATTCCAATCTTTTAATTTGTAGTGTATACCTAAATCTAAACCAAATCCCCATGCATGAGCAAATTCTCCAATATTCCTATAAATAATTTTAGCATTAGCTCCATATTTTAGGTGTAGAATTTTTGTTTTCCTTGCATATGATATCAAAAAAGCATAATCTGCTGCTGAGAATTTAGTAATTCGGTCATAATCAATATTCCCATCACTATCGATTAAGTCTGTAGTATTAGGTATATCATCAACGCCAAAACGAATTATTGTAGCTCCTAACCAACTATTGGTATCTAAAGCCATTGTCCCTGCTAAATAATCATACTTAGCAATTCCTGCAAAATATTCAGCATGCATTATTCCTACATCAAAATCAGTTTGAAGTAAAGTTAAGCCCGCGGGATTCCAATATCCGGCTGTTACATCATTTGTGCTGGCTACCACAGAATTTGCCATTCCCAAAGCTCGCGCACCAACTCCAATAGACAAAAACTCATTGCTATATTTAGCCGTTTGCCCTGAAATCAGGTTTGAAATCAAAATCATTAACGGTATTATAAACCACCTTCTCATTAAAATCTATCTATTACTGGAATACTATTATTTATTTTCACTTGATAAACTTAGTAATTAATAAAATATTTATCAAACTATATTTTTTAACTTATTTTTGTAGTAAATATTGTTAGTTAAATCAATTACTATGCATTTAGGCTTTAAAAAACACATTCCCAACATAATAACATCATTAAATTTACTCTCAGGCTGTATCTCTATAGTTTTAGCTTTTGAAGGGTATTTACTATATGCTACTTATTTTATATTTCTGGCTGCAATCTTTGATTTCTTAGATGGTATGTCTGCCCGTCTTTTAAAAGCATATTCTATAGTTGGAAAAGAGCTAGATTCATTAGCTGACATTGTAAGTTTTGGTGTTGCCCCATCTATTATTGTTTTTCATATGATAAAGATATCATTATTTGGAAATACGCAATTACCTGCCTTCAATAATATAACATTGGTTAATGCAATATTTTTAATTATTCCCTTTTTAATTGCAATATTATCGGGTGTCCGTTTAGCAAAATTCAATGTTGATGAAAGACAAACAGAAAGTTTTATTGGATTAGCAGTTCCTGCTAATGCTATCTTTTTTGCATCACTTCATTTAGTATCCAGAATATCATCTGGTTCTTTCATCCATTTTTTATTAAGTAACGAGTATATACTAGCTCTTTTTGTTATTCTTTTTTCTTTATTGTTAGTTGCAGAATTTCCTATGTTTTCTCTCAAGCTTAAAAACCTTCGATTTAAAGAGAATAAAATTCGTTATATTTTTATTGTGTTATCTGCAATTTTATTAATATTATTGCATACAATTGCTATCCCCCTAATTATTATATTATATATTTTATTATCAGCAATTAATAATTGGATTTATAATTTAGATTAATTAAAAAATAATTTATACTCATATGAAATTTATTGCCGAAATTAATGTAATGCCTTTAAAAACTTTATTGGACCCACAAGGAAAAGCTGTAACGCAAAGAATGAAAGACATTGGTTTTTCTGAGGTAGCAAATGTTCGAATAGGGAAACATATAACTCTGGAGATAGAAGCTGATAACAAAGAAATTGCTATGGAAAGGGTTAATGATGCTTGTAATAAAATATTATCAAATCCTATTATGGAAGGTTTTGATTATACCTTAAAAGAGATTTAATAAACTTTTTTCTTTAAATTCATATAATGAGCCTGGTTCAAATCAAAACCAGGCTTATTGAAATCCGTCTAAATTATTATCAAATATATTGTTAATATCAAGCCCTTATCCAGGTTTGAGTCCTATATAAAAAGCTAATATATCCGCGTACTTTTAACTTTCCATCTTCTAACCAAATTTTACAATCATAGATTTTACCATTTTCCGGATCAAGTATCCCATCATCTCCTTCCCAAACACCCCCTCTTTTATCCAAATTTGTGATTATTTCCATTCCTATAACTTTTTGCCCTTTTCTATAATCGGTACATTCTGTACATGTTTGATTAGGATCATCAGCTTCTGTTAATTCAATTATTTTACCAAATAATTTCCCACCTCTAATAGTGATTTTGACTACAGATGTTATTTCTCCTGTTTCCTCATCAACAGATTTCCACTTACCCTCGATACCTGATTGAGCAAATACCGCCATGGCCATCATAAAAAATACTAATATTAACTTAATTCTTTTCATACATATTCTATTAAAATAAGACTAAATATAATTGATCATTTAAAAACAAATAAACAAAATAATCCTTTTTTTAATCCTGTAATAATCCGTGAATACGCAATTTACAGGAATGAATATTCCCCTTTCAGGTTTCAATAGAAACATTGAGATATTAAATTTTTATCCCCTTTCTATATTCCCCAAAGTTCTCAAATACATTTATAAAAGGAGTAATTGCTTCGAGTGATTTCTTATACATTGTATAATTATTGAACTCAACATCTACATAAAATAGGTATTCCCACTCAGAACCAACCAAAGGCATTGATTGAATTTTTGAAAGATTTATATCATAAAATGAAAATATTGTTAACACCTTTGATAAACTACCTGTTTCGTGTGCAAGAGAAAACACCATTGATGATTTATCCACATGATTAGTTTTTGATGATTCATCAGCATCAGATAAAATAAGAAAACGTGTGTAATTTTTTTTATCAGATTCAATATTTGTTGCTAATACCTCTAACTGATATTTTTCTGCAGCAAAATTACTTGCTATTGCCCCCACACCTTTTAACTGCTTATCATAAATTTCTTTTGCACTTAATGCTGTATCAACACTTTCTTTAGGTTTTATATGAGGATTCTCCTCGAAGAATGCCTGACATTGAAGCAATGCCATAGGATGAGAGTATACCTCCTTTATATTAGAAATATTCTGTCCTTTTAAAGCAAGTAAATTTTGATTGATTTTTAGGTATATCTCTCCCACTATCTTCTTATTGGAATTTCTTATTAATGTATAATTTGATAAGATGCTTCCCACTAGAGAATTCTCTATAGCAACTATTCCAAAATCAACTCCCCTTGTTTTTAAAGAATGGAATAAATCTTTAAATGTTTCTCTTGGAATAATTTCAATGTCTTCTGATTGGAAATAATGTCGTGCTGCAATTTCATGAAAGGCCCCAAAACCTCCCTGAATAGCGATCTTAATTTTTTGTTTCGTTTGCATATTTAAAATTTTAATATTAAAAAAGTCCCACATTTGCAGGACTTTAAATAATAAGTTACTTATATCGTAAAGTCCCTACGAATCACTAAAAAAGAAAAAGAAATATATATTGCTAAATTTATTCATCATTCTGTATTAATAAAAAAGCCCCATAAACGGGGCTTTACAAAGTCATCTATTTTTGCAAAGCCATTATAATCTGTTAAAAAAATTATTATACTTTATAAAATTCATCTTTCTAAATTTTGATTGGTAAATATATAAACAATTTTTATTAATTATGAATCCTAACTCTTTTTCTTTTCCGCTAAAACAATTTTATTCATTACTTCGGTTTGTTTCTGTATTGACTCTTTATGAACCAGCTGTAACAATTTCTTCACAAAATCTTCTGAGAGTCCCAGTGTTTTGCCTAACTTAACCCTTGTAGATATGATTTTTTCCCAGCGCCTTAATTGAAGTATCTTTACTTCGTTTTCACTTTTATACCTGCCAATTTCCTCAACTACATTCATTCGTTGTGATAATAGTTCTAACATTTGCTGGTCAATTGAATCAATTTGATCTCTTAATGTCTCCAGGTTAGTGGTGAAATCAGAATTTCTAGTTGAGGCCCTTCTTAAAACCAGATTCTCTAATAATTCTTCCAATTCTTTTGGAGTCAATTGTTGATTCATATCACTTAATGCCACTGTTGGATGATAATGTGTTTCAATCATTAATCCATCCATATTCAAATCAAGTGCTTTTTGAGCAACCTCATATATAAACTCCCTATTTCCGGATATATGACTTGGGTCACAAATGATAGGTAAATTTCGACATTGACTCTTTAGTTCAATGGGCAACTCCCACTTAGGGATATTTCTTAATGTTGTAGCCTCAAAAGGATAAAACCCACGATGAACAGTCGCTATTTTATTTATGCCCGCTTTGTAAAATCGCTCTAAAGCACCAATCCATAAATTGATATCTGGGTTTATAGGATTTTTAACTAACAAAGGGCCTGTAAATCCTTTCAAGCAATCTGCTAACTTTTGCACCGAAAAAGGGTTTGAAGTTGTTCTTGCTCCAACCCATAATACATCTATCCCGTATTTAATAGCTAATTCAACATGTTCCGGATTTGCAACTTCAATGGCAGTATAAAGTCCTGTTTCTTTTTTTACCTGACTCAACCATTCCAGCCCCTCTGAACCAACTCCTTCAAAATTACCCGGACGGGTTCGTGGTTTCCATATACCAGACCTGAAAATTTTAACCTTACCTAATTCAGCAATCTTTTTTGCTGTTAACATCAATTGAGGCTCAGATTCGGCACTGCATGGCCCTGCAATTATTAATGGCTCATTAAATCCATCTTTAAACCATTTTTTTAGTGGGGATAAATTCTTAAGTTTTGGCATTTCAAATCTTTAATTTGGTTTAACTCGTATTATGCATTAGAATTTTCAATAAAGCTAGTATTTGATTGATAACTAATCAATTCTTATTGCTTTGCATTAGAAACTCGTTGAACCCAACCGAGCTTGCGAGCTCATCGAAGATAACGGGTTTGCTTTTATTATTCTGAGAAGCTAAGAAATCCTTTAGTTTACAGATTAATTTCATTTTAAATGCATAATCCGGGTTTAAAGATAGAAAAAATCAATTTTTATACAACAAAACCAGATAGATTTTAAGATCTATCAGTTTCGAATTATTTTTAAGTTCAAAAGTATTTATTTCTCTTCATACTTTTTTATAGCAAATACAGAAAGTTTATAACTTACCCAAATAAGTATTGGCCATACTATTAACCATGTTATCTCTGTTAAATACATAAGCAAATTTTTAAATTAAAATTTCAAATTTCAATAAAATAAGACTGTCTTTGGAATTTGATACTTGTCATTTGATGCTTATTAGTAAATATGTATATCTTCTTCCATCTCACTTTTATCAATTTTTTTGTTATTAATTGATTTCCAGGCAAACCATATATATGCTGCGACAAATGGTACCATTAATGAAACGTAACTCATTGCTTTTAGTGTATATTTACTCGATGAAGCATTCTCTATTGTAAGTGAGCTTTGTAAATCGAAAGTTGATGGATAAAATGCCGTATTATTAAACCCTGCAATTAAAAATAAAGCTAACACCGTTAATATTGTTCCAATACCTGAATACCAAATTCCATCAGAACAATTCTTTAAAATCGATTTTCCTATTCCAAACAATACCAGCAAAACTCCTATTAAGAAAATAATTAAAACTATAGGCATTTGCAGAAAATTATGCAAATACTTAAAGGATTCGTAAGACACATTTTTTGTAACAGGGTCATATGCAAAACCTTCTATAAACATTAGCCATACTACAAAAATTAAGAAAAATACCACAAATGGAATTGCGTTATAAATCAGTTGTTTCTTCGTACGAACCGCTATATTTGATTCATCGACATTATTCATAAAATATAATATTCCAAGAACTCTGGCCAAAAAGAATATAGCTAATCCTAATGAAAGGTTGTGTGGATTTAACGCTAACTCAAGCCCCATGGCAGCACCTTCCCAATTAGAGAAATTCATTTCGTTAACAAAAAATTCCGATCCTGTGAAAAAAGTAGCCACTGCTATTCCAAGCAGTATAGTTCCTAAAGCTCCATTAATAAACAAAAACACCTCATATGTTTTTGCTCCAAGAAAATTATTTGGCTTTGACCTAAATTCATATGATATTGCCTGAATTATAAAAGCAAAAAGAATAAGCATCCAAACCCAATATGCTCCCCCAAAACTAGTTGAATAAAATAATGGAAACGAAGCAAAAAATGCACCTCCAAATGTAACGAATGTAGTAAATGTAAACTCCCATTTACGGCCTAAAGAATTCACCAAAATACGACGTTCCATATCTGTCTTACCTAAGGTATAAATAAGAGTTTGTCCACCTTGAACAAAAAGGAGAAAAACTAAAATTGCACCCAAAAGTGAAATTATTATCCACCAATATTGCTGCAATACTAAATGTGATAAACTTTCAAACATATTAATGCCCTCCTTCTTTAGGCCCGATTTTTATTTGCTTAATCATTATTTTCAGCTCTGCTATTAACAGGGCTGTGAATATTAGTAAGAATAACCAAAAGGTTATTTGAACTGCACTCGCGTCAATTTGAGATACTGCTGCAACTGTTGGCAATAAATCCTGTATTGTCCATGGTTGACGCCCAACTTCGGCAACAATCCATCCTGACATTGAAGCAATATATGCCAATGGAATTGTAAAAACAGCCAAACGTAAAAGCCACCGTTTTTCTGTTAACTTATCTCTAAAAGTTAATATAATAACAGCTACAAATAATATTATGAAATAGAAACCCAAACCAACCATTATATGAAAACTATAAAATGTCACAGGCACATTTGGGATAATACTTTTTGGATCATTTAAAAATCCATAGCCAAAATACTTAAAGTTTTCATTAAATATTTTTAATGATTCTTCTTGTTTTTCCGTATCATTAATCTCTTTTGCATTTTTATATTCTCTTAAAGATTTTATCGCCAGTTTCCCTTGATTAATTTTCTCTGTGGCTGAAACTGCAAGATGTTTTTCCCCTTTCTCATCAACATATTCATATCCACCTTCCACTATATTCTTAACTCCCGGAACAAATGCTTCTGTATCTCTATAACTTAAGAATGATAACAACTTAGGGATTTCAAATTTGAATACATAATCATCGTTACTATCGTTAAGTTCCTTCCCGGGAGTAGGCATTCCTACGACTATTAAACCAGCTCCTTTTGTTCCTTTATATAAGCCCTCCATTGCAGCCAGTTTCATAGGCTGTTTTTGAGCTACCTGGTATGCTGAACCATCACCTGTATACACAAGGAATAAGCTACTTAAAAGACCAAATATTGCTGCAATAATAATACTTCGCTTCGCTAACAGTTGCTCTCTCCCTTTTAGCAAAAACCATGCGCTCACTCCTATAACAAAAATTGATGCTAATACATAAGCTGAAGTAATGGTATGTAAAAATTTATTTATAGCCACAGGTGATAAAAATACCTCCCAAAAGTTTAACATTTCGTTTCTTGCGGTATCAGCATTAAAATGCATTCCTGTAGGAAACTGCATCCATCCATTCGCAACAAGAATCCATAATGCCGATAAGTTTGATCCTATCGCAACCAACCATGTAGAAATTAAATGGGACTTTTTACTTACTTTATTCCATCCAAAAAACATTATAGCAATAAAAGTGGATTCCATGAAGAAGGCCATAATGCCTTCAATAGCCAATGGTGCTCCAAATATATCTCCTACAAACCACGAATAATTTGACCAGTTTGTTCCAAATTCAAATTCAAGTATAATACCTGTTGCCACACCAATGGCAAAATTTATCCCAAATAGAGTCATCCAAAATTTTGTAGCCTTCTTCCATTCCGGGTCTCCGGTTTTTACGTAGATGGTTTCCATAAAGGCTATTATAAAAGTAATCCCCAATGTTAAGGGTACAAATAGCCAATGATACATTGCCGTGAGTGCAAATTGTGCCCTTGACCAATTTACAAGAGCTGAATCAAGATGTTCTATCATTATCTGTATTTTATTTTGTTAACTGTTCTATTACATAATTACTCTTTTCTTCTTCCGAGCTGAATCTTTCATTCAAAAAATCCTTAAAAAAGAAAAGTTTTAAAATTGCAAACATTACAAAAAGCTTAATAATAATTATAACCCATAAGCGTTTGCCAGTAGTCATATTTTTAAAGCCCTCGTAATAAAAAAGAGCAATTCTTACAATTATATTGTTTTTTTTCATCCTGACATGTTCGTTATCCAAAGATATAAAAAATACAAAACAGTAAAACGGTGCTTATTTCCTCAAATCAACTCTTTCTAAATAAAAAAAAGCAAAAGGCCTTGTTTTACCAGCAAATACAAAAGCCATTCTAAATAAGAATAAGGTAAAAAATATTATGATTTTCAGTAAAGATTTTTTGTGTAGTTATTAATCTTTAGGGTCATATAAATGAAAGAAACCTTTTTGAGCCGTTACACCTGGGGCATCAGAAGTTAATATATAATAATAAACTCCCTGACTAACTAATGCACCTGAAGAACTCCTCCCATCCCAAACAATAATTGGTGCTTTCTTTTGAAAAACAAGAGTCCCTGTCCTACTATATATAGATATATCAAGCACATCCAGTCCATTTGCTCTTATAATAAATAAATCATTTACACCATCATCATTTGGAGTAAATACGTTCGGCACTCTAATTATATCCCTTATATTATAAGTTAGAGTATCAACATGTGTTAACCCGGTAGCATCTTCGTATACTGAAAGCGCAAATGAATATATTCCAGGTGCTGTAAACTCGTAAGTTACACGAGGAATATCATTTTGAAGCGGTACTACATCACCACCCCATGTAAGTATATAAGCAGAATTTACTGTATCTGCTAATGTAAAAAAAGTTGTATCAGTTCCTATAACTTTTTGGGCATGGCATCTTACTCTGTACGTAGCTACATCAGGTTCAAAACGGAAAGTAATTGTATCAACGGGCTGAGCATTAGCACCACATGCAATTGCAAAAAATAGTAAATAAATAAAAACTTTAAACTTACCCATTAATAAACGTTTAATCACGTAAATATATAAAATACCAGTTTATTATCTTAAATTTTCTCTGTTAATTTTTTAACTACTTTTAAATTATTAAAAAATTCCTTCGCAATAACACGTAATATTGTATAACTGGGTATAGCCAGTATCATTCCTGTTATTCCAAATAAACTTCCCGCTATCATTATTACAAGAAAAATTTCTAAAGGATGTGCATTAACACTACTCGAATATATAAATGGCTGAAAAACAACATTATCAATTACCTGAACGATAATAAATACAATAGTCATATACCCTAATAAGGGTAATAACTCCGAATAAAATACAAGATCTAAATTTGTAGCTAAACCCAGCACTAATCCTAGAGTTGCTCCAATAAGGGGCCCCAAATATGGTATGATATTCATTAGCCCTACAACAAGCCCAATTACCAATGCATCAGAGAAATCAATCCCAATTATTGTTAATCCTATGGATACTAAGATAATAATCCCACTTATCTGAATAATTATACCAATAAAATATCTTGTTAATAACTTTTTTATGGATTTTAAAATATGTGTTGTCCTTTCAAGATATTTATCCGGGACAAATAATAATATTCCATCATTAAGAAGCCCCCGATCCTTTAAAAAGAAAAATGTTATAAATGAAATTGCAAACGCAGCAATAAATATATTGCCTAAAATGCCCGCTATTGAACTAAAAAAATCTGATAATACAGAAACATTAACAATTGAAATAAATCTCTCGGTTAAATACTGGTCAATAGATTGATCCTTATTTAAATTGAAATTGTATTTATCAAAAAGCCTTTCAAGTTTCTCAATTGGTTCGTGTAGTTTATTTACCAAAAATTCGGAATCAATTGTTGAAAGTTCACTTGCCTGATGCGCAATTAATGGAATAAATACTCTAAAAAATATTAGTAACATAGCCCAAAACAATGCAAGAGTTAATAAAGATGAAATTGCATTTGGAAGCTTTATATTTTTATATTGAAGTTTATTTAGGAAATTTATAATAGGGCGCCCTATCAATGATAATACCGATGATATTAATATATACGCAACTATTGACTTAAAATACCACAAAATGAAGCCTATGACAACAATTCCTAATACAATAAGTAAATAGCGTATATTTTTATTCATTATTCCAGATACTATTCGATTAATCCACCTTAGGAAATGTTACGAAATAACTTGTATATTCTGACTTGTCCTTTTTCGTTGTTGCAAAAGCATTAAATAAACTGTGGCTATTCACAACTTTTACGCCTTGAAAAAGAACAAAATTACTTCGTCATTTTTGCACACCTTATTTCGTAACAATTCCTTAATTAATTTCTGTTTTTTTAATATCTGAACTAAAATAAGTTTTTTTTAAGCGAAATTAAAATAATTTTGCAAATTATAATTTCTAATAATAACCTATAACAAATAGCAAAATAGCTATATTTCAATCACATTTAGGGAAGTCGGCAGCATTATTTACTGCAATATTCCGGACAATCACCGCAATAGCATTTGAATCTGCCGGGAAAAAGGTTGGATCATTAATTGCTGTATGTGGAGTTGCCTTATTCTTTTTGTAATTGTAATTTCGTATTTTAGCAAAAAACCTTGCTATGAGAAAATATATTTGGGGATTAATATTGATGAGTTTTTTTGCTTGTACAACACAAAAAAACATTACATATAATCCTATTAGTAAAAAACTTTTCCTGGAAAAACCTTTTGGGTTTAATGAGTCTATTAAAAACTTTTCATCTCAAGCCAAGCCAAAATTTAAAACTCAAAAGTTGCTTCGAAAAAATAAGCATTATCCTGAAAAAACTGACACTATCTATAAATTTCATTATAAAAAATCAGAAATATTCTTTTATAGAACCTACTCAGGGAAAGAATTCCTTCTTGCCGGCAAAGTACTAAATAAGCAAATTAAATTCACAAATGATATTCATCCCGGAATAACTAAAAATGAATTTTCCACAAGATTCTCAGAAAAATTAAACTTAGAAACAGATAGTTTACATATGATAGGTGAGGGAACAAAATATACCTTTATTTTTAGAAATGACAAACTGTTTAGAATCAATATCGATAATTATTTTGATTAGTTATTAATCAAATTTAGCTACAACCGTTTGAGTTCCTTTCGTTTTTTGCCCTAATTCAACATTAATCTTTGCATCAAGTGGCAAAAAAACATCTACACGAGATCCAAAGCGTATAAAACCCATCTCAGTATGTTGACTTGCTTCATTTCCTTCCCTGGCATAATAAATTATTCTTCTGGCTACTATACCTGCAATTTGGCGAACAAGTATTTGTCTTTTATTCTTATCTTCCAACACAACTGTAGTGCGCTCATTTTCTGTTGAAGATTT
>DAOVYZ010000194.1 GCA_030635365.1 Bacteroidales bacterium | reverse complement strand
CCTTCAGGAACTTCTAAATGGGATTAAAGAATTTACAGATGAAAATGACGACCCGGATTTTTTCCCATCATTAGATAAATTCATGGAGAATGTTGCTTTATTAACTAACCATGATAACGAAAAAGAAGATGATTTTAATAAGGTTACTATTATGACTATCCACTCGGCTAAGGGACTTGAGTTTAAGCATGTGTTTATAGCCGGATTAGAAGAAGGCCTTTTTCCCTCACCAATGTCATCAGGGACACAAAAAGAGCTTGAAGAAGAAAGAAGATTATTTTATGTGGCACTAACAAGAGCAGAAGTATCTGCTGTAATATCTTTTGCAAAAGAAAGGTACAAATGGGGTGTGCCTACAAGTAGCCGTCCCAGCAGGTTTATTAAAGAAGTTGATGAAAAATATTTGGATTTACCTGAATCATTCAATGAACCAACACAAGTGTTTTTTAATGATAATAATCTGGACAATAATTTTTCTAAACCTAAATTCGAAAAAAGAAAACAAGGTGAAAATGGTACAATACCATCTGTAAATAAAAAACTAATTAAACTAAGCGAAGCAAATAGAAAATCCTCACAACAAGCAAATATTGTTCCTGATGACCCGGCATTAATAGAAGAAGGAATGATCATTCGCCATAGTAAATTTGGGCTTGGAGAAGTATTAAAAATTGAAGGGCCTGAACCAAACAAAAAAGCTAAAGTTAATTTTGAAGTTATTGGGGAAAAACAACTCTTACTGAAGTTTGCTAAGTTACAAATTGTAGAATAATAATTAACAATCAAGAACCAAATACACTTTTGAGTTTAAATTTAAAAGAGGTTCTCATTATATTATATTTTAAATCTTTGATTGCTAAACCAAAATAAACTATTTTTGCACAAAATCTAAAATAAATTATGGAATATAATACCAGTAGAAAGAAGCTCGTATTACCTGAATACGGAAGGAATATACAGAAAATGGTTAAACTGGCTAAGGCTGAACCTGATCAAGAAAAGAAAAATACAATGGCAAAAGCTATAATTGCCATAATGGGTAATATGAATCCTCACCTTAGAGATATTGCAGATTTTAAACATAAACTTTGGGATCACCTGGCAATAATTTCTGAATTTGACCTTGATATTGAATCTCCTTATGAATTGCCTGAAATAGAAACATTAATGGAAAAACCCGAAAAAGTTCCATATAAAGACAAACAGGCCAAATTCAAGCACTACGGGCAAACTCTTGAAAAAATGGTAGCGGTAGCTGTTGATATGGAAGATGGAGAACTAAAGAATATCCTTATACAATTGATCGCTAACCATATGAAAAAAAGCTACCTAACCTGGAATAAGGAAACTGTTAATGATGAGTTAATATTTAAAGACTTGAAAGTTATTTCGGGAGGAAGAATTGATCTTAATACAAACGAGACTATTTTGACAGAAACAAAAGAAATTTTAGCAAAAAATAAGCGAAGAAGAATTCAGAGAAAGAAATAACCCATTTCAACTATAAACTGAATATTTATGAGTTCATTCGTTATAACCGGAGGTAAAAGCCTAAAAGGTGATATCTACCCCCAGGGTGCAAAAAATGAAGCACTTCAAGTTATCAGTGCTGTACTCTTAACTCCGGAAAAAGTTACTATAAACAATATTCCCAATATTAGAGATGTCAATAAGCTTATTGATCTTATTGAAAGTATTGGTGTTAAAGTTGAAAAATTAAAAGAATCAACTTATTCGTTTACCGCAAAGGAAATAAACTTTGATTATTTGCACTCCGAAGAATATAGAGAAAAATCTACCAGCCTTCGTGGATCAATTATGATGATAGGCCCGCTATTGGCAAGATATGGCAAAGGCTACATCCCAAAGCCCGGAGGCGATAAAATTGGCCGCAGAAGAGTAGATACTCATTTTGTTGGTTTTGAAAAGCTTGGTGCAAAATTTGAATTTAGTTATAAAGAAAATACTTACAAAGTTAAAGGCAAGAATCTTCGAGGTGCTAAAATGCTCCTTGATGAAGCCTCAGTTACAGGTACTGCGAACATTATAATGGCTGCTATTCTGGCGAAAGGGCAAACCGAAATCTATAATGCTGCGTGCGAACCTTATGTTCAACAGCTATGCAAAATGTTAGTTAGCATGGGGGCAAAAATATCCGGAATTGGATCTAACCTAATTACAATTGATGGAGTTAAAGAACTAAAAGGATGTGAACATACTATCTTGCCGGATATGATTGAAATTGGTAGTTTTATAGGACTTGCTGCTATGACGAGTTCAGAAATTACTATTAAAAATGTATCCTTTGAAAATCTTGGAATCATCCCAAATTCTTTTAATCGTTTAGGAATTAAATTTGAAAAAATTGGTGATGATATCTTTATACCTGAACAAAATCATTATCAAATTGAAACTTTTATAGACGGATCGATAATGACAATAGCTGATGCACCATGGCCAGGGCTTACACCTGATTTATTAAGTGTAATGTTAGTAGTTGCAACTCAAGCAAAAGGAAGCGTTTTGATTCATCAAAAGATGTTCGAGAGCCGCTTATTTTTTGTTGATAAACTAATCGATATGGGTGCACAAATTATTTTATGTGACCCACATAGAGCAACTGTAATTGGTTTAAACAAACAAATTCAATTAAGAGCAACAAATATGATTTCTCCTGATATTCGCGCAGGAGTAGCTCTATTAATAGCTGCACTATCAGCAGATGGAACAAGTACAATTCATAATATTGACCAAATTGACCGCGGTTATCAAAACATTGATAAGCGTTTAAATGCTATTGGTGCTAACATTAAGCGAATAAATTAAATAAATCTTTGCCAGATTTTCATAATACATTATTTTTGCGTGCCAATTTGACGTAAAAGATTTCTTTGGCAGAAATTTTGATGTCAGTATGCGGATTTAATATAGAAGATAACCAATTTTCAAAAGTTAACGGAAATGACAACGAAGACGAATAAAAAAACAGATCAGAAGAAAAATACAAAGACTACTCAGAAAGCTAAGGCACAAGGGAAACCAAAAAAAGCCGAAAAAAAAGAAAAAGTAGCAGAAGAAAAAAAGAATAAAAAAACTGATAAGGAGATAATTGTAGAACTTAATGACAAATATCTTCGTTTAGCAGCTGAATATGACAACTACCGTAAAAGAACCTTGAAAGAAAGAATGGAACTCACCAAAAACGCAGGCGAAGATATACTAGTTAATATACTCCCGGTAATGGATGATTTTGAACGCGCATTAGGTTCAATAGATCAGGCTAAAGAAATTAGCTCCGTTAAAGAAGGAGTACAATTAATTTATAATAAATTTAGAGAATTCTTAAAACAGCGAGGTGTTAAAGAAATTGAAGCTAAAGAAAAAGATTTTGATACTGATTTACATGAAGCAATTACGAAAATACCAGCGCCTAATAAAAAACTGAAGGGGAAAGTAGTTGATATCATTGAAAAAGGTTATTATTTAAACGATAAAGTTATTCGCTTTTCGAAAGTGGTTATTGGCGAGTAAAATTATAATCCGGAAAAATTACTACCATGTCAAAAAGAGATTATTACGAGGTTTTAGGTATTTCGAAAAGTGCTTCTCAAGAAGAAATAAAAAAAGCTTATAGAAAACAAGCTATACAATATCATCCGGATAAAAATCCGGGTAACACAGAAGCTGAAACAAAATTTAAAGAAGCTGCTGAAGCATACGAAGTATTGAGTAATGCTGATAAAAGAAGCCGGTACGACCGTTTTGGGCATGCAGGAGTTGGTAGTGCAGCAGGAGGTGGATTTGGTGGTGGTATGACCATGGAAGATATTTTCGAAAATTTTGGCGATATATTTGGCAGTGCATTTGGAGGTTCTTTTGGAGGATTTAGTGGTTTTGGAGGATTTGGAGGTTCAAGACAACGAGGAAGAAGAGTAGCTAAAGGATCAAACTTAAGAGTGAAAGTTTCTCTATCACTCAAGGATATTGCAAATGGAGTAAACAAAAAAATAAAAGTTAATAAATATATAGCTTGTGATACATGTGGTGGTAATGGAACAAAAGATTCATCATCATATAGTAATTGTTCTACATGCCATGGTTCAGGGCAGGTAACAAAAGTTGCAAGTACGTTTTTAGGTCAAATGCAAACAACCTCGACATGCCATGCTTGTGGTGGTGAAGGAAAAGTAATTACAAGCAAATGTACAAAATGCCATGGAGAAGGTATTGTTAAAGACTCTGAAGTAATTTCATTAGATATCCCTGCAGGAGTAGCTGAAGGTATGCAGCTATCGGTAAGTGGAAAAGGAAATGCTGCTCGTAGAGGTGGTGTAAATGGTGATTTAATAGTACTTATTCATGAGGATAAACACCCTGACCTTATACGTGATGGCAATGACCTTATTTATGGATTATATCTGAATTTTGCAGAAGCAACATTAGGCGCACCGGTTGAAATTCCTACGGTTGATGGGAAAGTTAAAATAAAAATAGAACCAGGAACCCAACCGGGTAAAATTTTACGATTGCGAGGAAAAGGAATACCGGAAGTTAACGGATATGGCAAAGGAGATCTTTTAGTAAATATTAATGTTTGGGTACCTAAGACTTTATCAAAAGAAGAAAAAAAGACAATTGAACAACTTGCAGATTCCGAAAATTTTGTTCCCAAACCAAGTCCAGAAGATAAAAACTTTTTTGAGCGCATGAAAAACTTTTTTGAATAAACTTATAATTCAATAATATTCCCTATTTACTAAATCATCCAAATTTTATAAATTTTTGGATGATTTACTTTTTATTATATATACAAGCTATTTGCAATAATTTTTGTAATTTTCATGTGTCTATTAATCATATTAATCATGAAAAATACATTACTTATTCTTTCATTAATCCTTTTAATTGCTGTAAAAGAAGGAAACTCCTGCACAAATTTTATTATTACAAAAGGAGCCTCAATAGATGGTTCTACAATTACATCATATGCATGTGATTCCCATGATATCTACGGGGCTTTATATTTTTGGGGTGCAGCAAACTATCCAGCCGGAACGCGGGTAAATATTATTGACTGGATAACAGGGAAAAAGCTTGGTACTATACCACAAGTAGAACATACTTACAGGGTAATTGGCAATATGAACGAACACCAGTTAGTTATTACTGAGTCAACATGGGGTGGTAGAAGTGAATGTGTAGATAGTACAGCAATAATAGATGTTGGCAGTTTAATATGGTTAACTCTGCAAAGAGCTAAAAATGCCCGTGAAGCTATTCGTACTTTTCATCTTCTGCTTTCTAATTATGGCTATGCCAGTACAGGTGAATCGTTTACCATAGCAGATAAAAGAGAAGCTTGGATTTTAGAGTTAATAGGTAAAGATCATGGTAAAAAAGGGGCAGTATGGATTGCACGAAAAATACCCGATGGGTATATCTCAGGCCATGCTAACCATGCAAGAATAACTTCTTTTCCCAAAGAAAATAAAAGTAACTCCATCTCAACAAGGTACCTAATTGATAACAATTACCTTTACTCTCCTGAACTTGATTGCATATATGATAAAGAAGTGATCTCTTTTGCAAAAGAAATGGGATTTATTGATGAAGAAGCTACACACGAGGAATTTAATTTTGCCGATGCATATAATCCAATTAGTTTTGGTTCAGCAAGGTTTTGTGAAGCCAGGGTATTTTCAGGATTTAATAAAGTTTCTAAAGGAATGGACAAATACCTTGATTACGCTTTAGGTGAAAATCTTGAAAATAAAATGCCATTATACATAAAACCAGACAGAAAATTAGGAGTTCGTGATGTAATGAGTATGATGCGTGATTACTATGGCAATACCCCAATGGACATGACCAAAGATGCAGGTGCAGGCCCTTTCGAAAGTACAGTCAGGTGGCGCCCATTGTATTGGGAAGTTGATGGGCAGAAATGTTTTAACGAAAGAGCCGCCTCTACACAACAAACAGCTTATTCAATTGTAACCCAATCACGCTCTTCGCTCCCGGACCCGATTGGTGGTATATGTTGGTTTGGTGTTGATGATACCTATTTAACAGTATACACTCCCCTATATGCAGGATTACAAGAAGCACCGGAATATTTTAAGATGGGAAACGGAGATATCTTGAATTACAGTGAGACTTCTGCTTTCTGGCTATTTAACAGGGTTTCGAATTTTGCATATGCTATAATGAACAGGGTAATGCCTGTAATAAAAGAAAAACAAGACGAACTGGAATTAACTTATATAAAAGAAGTTGCCGGTATTGATAAAAAAGCTAATACGCTTTACAAAACAAACAAAGAAGCAGCTACTCGATTAATTAATCAATTTTCTCTTGATAAATCGGCTCAAACATTCTATACATGGAACAACTTAAGCAATAAACTTTTGGTTTTATTTTCGGATGGAAACATTAAAAAACACAAGGAAGATACAAACTATGTAAGAAGGTTATTCGACAGAGAATTTTCAATACCCGGAATTGAACAACCCGGTTATTCTGAGGAATATTATCGACAAATTTTAGAAACGACTGGAGATAAACTAAAGGTTAAGGAATAAATTAAGGGATTGTCCAAAAAGTTAAAAATTATAGATAATTGTGATTTTTTTACTTTGCTTAGTGCCTTCTTAGAGTTCCGATAGCTATCCTTTAGATTAGCAAAATATTTTAAATGGTTAGTTTTGTTTTAAAAGACAAACCGAAAAGAGAATGGGTGACCTATCGATAGCTATAAACCAAAGATTTATGTTCCGAATTAGTCCCAATCTCTTTTAT
>DAOVYZ010000057.1 GCA_030635365.1 Bacteroidales bacterium | reverse complement strand
CGGTTAAAGCATCAGCTGGTGCATTGCTCAAAATGCCTGTTTGCAAGGTAAAAAACTTATCAAAAACAATAAAATATTTACAGGAAAGTGGAATTCAGATTATTGCATCAACTGAAAAAGCTAGTAAGTTATATTATGAGGTTGATTTTTCAATGCCAACGGCTATTTTAATGGGAGCAGAAGATAAGGGAGTTGATATGGAGTATTTAAGAGTTGCTGACAAAATGGTTAAGATTCCTGTTTTTGGCGAAATAGAATCACTTAATGTATCTGTAGCAGCCTCAGTTATGATTTATGAGGCAGTGAGGCAAAGAAGATCTTAGTTCATAGCCTGTTTTTTAAAAGAAAATCTTATATTACCCGTGCCACGGCTTAAAGCCGTGGCACGGTTGCGTTATGATCCTTTTTGCTCAATGGAAACGTAATCCTTTTCTCCTTCCCATTTGGCTATATAAGGATTGTATTTACATTTAGCAGGTTGTGAAAAGACATCTTTATGACCCCTAACATAAACTCTGCAATCCGAACAAATGTAACGATACTCACAATCTTTACAAACCTCTATATCATCCTTTTTTATATTCCGAAAACACTTAAACTCTTTATTATTTACAACATTCTCTAAACTTGTATTTTTTATATTACCAAAGCTTTGTGCCATCGATGGGCAATTTTTAATTTGTCCGGTTACATCAATACTAATTTTTCTATTTAAACAACTATTAAAAGTTTGAACTTCACAAAAAAAGTCAAGATTCATAGTAAATGAAGAAGGATTTATTTCTCCACAACTTGTGCAATCCACTATCTTATTTTTTATGAATAATACCTGTCCCTTATCCTCGCCTTCATTTTTTATTTCTGTTATGTCCGGTGAGTTAAATATAACTATATTAGTAAGCCTTGAATATTTATCCAAAACTTTATTAAGTTCTACTATAGATAAATCTATACTGTATGGTAATATTATATCTATACTTTGAAACGATTTATAATCCGAATATAAAAGAATCTCTGATATAAAAGATAAGGTAACCTTATTAAAGAACCTAATCTCAATATGCTTACACAATAAATTACTTAATTGGTTAAATATCGAATTGTAATCATGTTGGCTTTTTTCATTCACATCAATAATTGCATTTATAATATGGTGTGGTGCATCCCACTTTAAACTTAACTTTGGGAAACAATTAATTTGTTCAATAGCACAACTAAATATCAGATCATTATTCAGTAAAAATTCAAAGTATTCATTTATTACTTTATTGTACTTAAATTCGAGTTCTTTCTTAATCTTTTCAGGAGAATAACACTCATTATTTATTAGTATTTCATACAATCCATTGGGTATGATAAAATAGTTCATTCGCTGAGTATCTACTATTATACTCCTCCTGTAACCTTTAACAGGAATACAGCACGCAAAAAGCTTATATACCATATTTTTTGTTAAAATAGTTTTGAGATTCTTTTATTTGAACGTAAGACTGTACTTATTTCGCCAGTTTTCATCTGAATAAATTTAATTTTAGGATATTTTCTTATATTTATCTGTTCTGATTTAATGTATTTAAACAATATTGGCAAGCCTTTTATTTTTTGAATCTTCATTACACTAAGATTTTAAATATTCAACTATTTTCTTTTCTATTTTAAAGTTACAAGTAACTGATTCAAGGTCAAATTGACCTAAAGGGTTTACTTCTAAAAAAACATATTCATTCTTCATATTAACTATCATATCAAAAGAACAAGAGTGGTAATCAATAACATTAATTAATTTTTTTAACTTTTTTTTAATTTCATTTGGTAAAGTATATGGTACCATGCGGTTTGGTTTTTCATAATTGTAATCACGAAAATCAGTTCTTGTTTTATCATCGGTTTGCGAGAATATTGCCATAGAATGGAATTCTTTGTTAAAATAAAATATTCTCAGTTCATACTTTTTTTCGATTTTTTCCTGAATAAGAGACGGAAATATGAGATCTTTATTTTCATTAGTATATTCAACATCGATAAAATGTGTGAAAGATGTATGTATTTCTTTCTTGCTGCGAAAATTAAATATTTCCTGTATTGGCTTTGTTATTAGTTCCTGTTGCAATAATTCTGATTTGATTATTTTATCAGATGATGATATTAGAGTATTGGGAATTTTTAGCCCAACCTCTCTTGCTTTTGAAAGTAAAATTAGTTTATTGGGATTTTTTGTAATGCATAACCCGAAAATCCTTTTTTTATTTAACTCATTATAAATATACTGGGTAATTGTATTCAGTTCTCGTTTTAAAAATTTGTCTAATGCAATAACCATATTTTTAACTAATTCTTCTTTTTGAATAGCAGGCAATTCAAATTCTATTCTTCCTTTCCAAAATATAACTGATCGTATTTGATCAAGCGCAACATGCTTACCCTTAATATTTAATTCTATATCTATATATTGGTTATTCAGCTTTATCTTATTAATTTGCACTTTTTTATCGGGGTCAATAACCAAGTAGTTTAACTTATGATATTTTAACCATTTTATAATACTATCTATACAATAATCAAACTTATTGGCTATTATTAATGTGAAATTATTTTCCATCCTTCTTTTAGTCTGTTTTCAATAAACTTTTTTAATTGCTCTTCTTTTCCATTCATTTGATGCATTACTCGAGACGTTCTAAATTTAAAATAATAAGGTTTTAAAGTACTGTCTTTTAACTGATTTATAAAATCCATTTTTTTAATATAATCTTCAAAAGGTTCCTGACCAATACTATCACGATTTGTATTAATTTTTTTTTCTTCGTTACTTGTAAAATTCTTTTTTAGAAGAACGTCCCCAACTTTAAATAGCATAGCATTTCCAAACTTATTAATATTGCCACTATAGGTCGTAGAAAAATCATATACCAAAGGGGATAAATGCCCTTTCTTAACTTCTATTAACAAAGCTGCCTCCAAATCTACAAGTTTAAGTGTGTCATTTAAAAGATTCGATACATTTGCATAGCCTTTTTGTACTTCATTATATAATCCTCCATAATGTCGTAATAAAACTCCGGGAAATGGGCTGTAAAATACAGAATACGGTTTGATACGCAAGCTATCACACCTATTTTCGATAATTAATTGGTGTATCCTGTTAGCATTAAAAATAACTGTGCGAAGATATTCTGTATAATATTTAGATTTTACCAATTTCTGATCTTTAAGATGCATTTCATTAATCTCTTTTATTAACACAGAATCTAAAGATTCAAGGTAATTATTATGTAGTTGGTTATAATTATTGACAAATACTTCCCATTTAGCTTTGATTCTCAACTCTTCAAGATTTGGATTTTTTGAAAAGAAGTCCAATTCCCAACCTTTTAACACCAAAATTTCGATATAATTAAATGCATCTTTGTACTTCCTTAATTTTATACTACATAGCAAAGCATTATAATAATCAATGGCTGGGGCATTGGTCCATGTTTTAAATGCTTCAGAATAGATTTCATAAGCTTCAAGGTATTTAGCCTCTGTTATCAATAACTCGGCTATGTTAATAAATCTGTAAAACTCTCTATAGTCCTCACCATCATGAGTATTGTAAGATAAATTTATTATGCATGTAAACAATACTGGTAATAACACTGTCTTTTTCATTCGTGTATAATTTATTGAAACTATTCTTTAAATCTTTGAAGGTGCTATAATTTTTTACCCATTATTGACCATTAATTTAATTAAACTATGTGTTGAGAATAGTCATAAAGTTGCCTCTCCAATTGTTTGATATTGTTTAGGTTGTACTTAATTAAATTTTGGGGAAATGCTTAGCTATTAAATATATTTATAATTTTGAGATATGTAAGTAAGGTGTTAGCCTAACAGTACCCTCTAGAATTAAACCTTTCCTGCCATTTTGCAGGAAAGGTTATTAAAATTGCTTTAGTCAATTTTACTAGTCGCATGCGCCTCAATCTACAGAACAATCATATTCTATTAAATAACTACCATCTTCATAAGTATGCAGCCAATCATTACATAATGTGTCATAAACATATCCTCTACCTGTATCATACTTTGACTTTCCTTTACAGTCATTCATGTCTAAAATTTGGTCATTTTCAAACTTTTTAAATAAATCACTTTTTATGCTTTCCATTTAATTATAAATTTAAATTTCTACTTACTCTATTAAGGCTTTTCGGTATCCGCCTTTGAACTCTTTTTAAACTTATTAACAAGCAAACATAAAACTATAAAAATCTATAGTAACTAACAAATCAGAAAGTCCTTACAAACTTTATACAAACCCTTGCTTTTATAGCATTTATGCCTATTTTCTGATATAAATGTAAAAAGTAATTATTTTATGTTTTACAACACAAAATCAGTAAGCTTTTATTTATTAGCTGGTTATGATTTTTACTCTCCTTATTGACAGTGTTCCGGTATGAACTTAAAAGTTAGATAAGGATAAACTAAACATAATTAAACTAAATATCTAATATTTTGTTAGCTATGTAACAAACGGTAAGTTTCAGGTAATGAAATGCTCGTTTGAGGTAATGAATGGTAAGAAATGGATAAATTAGCTTGGCTATGGTGTACTTGGAAGTTTTAAAGGGGAGGCAAAAAGTAGGGCACAGGCATTTAGTGATGCAAAACGGCTTTTAACCTGTCCCTGTACTGCCAACAGGTCGTTGAGGACGACCAAAAGATAGTAACCATAATGCCTGTAAGGCGTTCGGGACACCCAATAACCCGTAGGCAACTTCCTTTTGGATGTCTTTAAGTACCAATAACCCGTCAACCGACAGGTTATTGGCAGTTTAAAACGGGTTTTACCCCGTTCTGAACACCCTATAGGGCGTTATCGACGGGGTTTTTCTTAGTAATCTATTGGTTATCTGCTTGTTCTGACTCTTTGGGAATCGTGCTGGTACGCCCGGGGAACTGTGCCGATAAATCTTGGTAGATTCCTGTTGTGCCGGCCACATTTTGTTTTGATATTCTTCATGGATCCCCTTTTCTAAAAGCTTGTCCAAATAATCAAACGTTTTATCATGTTCACCAGAAAATACGGAAGCTAAGCATGCATTATGATAATCAGTAGCCCAGGGAATATCTATATTTTTAAACGCTTCTTCATAATATTGTAATGCTTTACCAAAGTTTGAGTCCATTAAACATAGCTCTGCCTTATAAATATTAATATAATAACTGACAGTATTATTTGCTTCCAGTTTTACTTGAAGACTAATAAATAATATTATCAATATTATACAATTTGCTCTCATATTATTGTAAAAAGTAATAATAGGATAAGTAAATATAAAGATTTACTTTTTAAATAATCTTAAACTTGAGATATGGAATTTAATTAATATCCTGTTTTGGCAGAGTAAAAATAAAAGAAGAACCTTTATTCAAATCACTTTCAACCCAAATTTCACCTTTATTTTTCTCCACAAATTCTTTACATAATATGAGTCCTAAACCTGAGCCTTTTTCTTTAGAGGTGCCCGGAGTTGTATGGTGATGATCAATTCTAAAAAGTTTTTCCTGGTTTTCCTTCTTCATTCCTATACCATTGTCAATTACTGATATTACAACAAATTCATTTTTTGGAGTACATCTAATAGTAATGGATTCTTCAGGGTGCGAAAATTTTATTGCATTGCTAAAAAGGTTTCTAATAACAGTAGTAATCATATTTTCGTCTACAAAAGCTATAACTTTTTCATCGACTTTAATATTAATTTTTAGTTTTTTATTTTCAATATTAACCATTAACATGTCCACGGTGTTGTCAACCATTTTTCTTACCGAAACAAATTTAGGCTCATACCTAATGCTCCCTGTTTGGGTTCTTGACCATTGCAAAAGATTCTCGAGAAGGTTGTATAATTGCTTTGAAGCTTGATTTATAACCTCAATAAATTCCTTGCTTTCAGTCTCAGGAAATACATCAAAGTTGGTTGCTAGTACATCGGTCAGATTTAAAAAACCTGCTATAGGATTACGCAAATCATGGGCTATTATAGAAAAAAACTTGTCTTTACTGGCATTTAACTCTTTTAGTTGTTCACGGTGTTCTTCAATTTCTTCCTTTTGCAGGCTAATCGTTTTTTTTGCCTTTTTCAGGTCAATCATTTTACCAAAAAGTTCGATTGTTCTATCTCTGAATTTTAGGTTTGATTTTTCTAATAATACCTGTTGTTTTCCAATTTCTTTTTGCTGTGCTTCAAGTTTCTTATTCTGAAGGCTAATTGTGTTTTTAGCTTTTTTCAGGTCAATCATTTTACCAAATAAATCGATTGTCCTGTTGCGAAACTTATCATTAGCATCTTCCAGGTTCTTTTGTTGTTTTTCAAGTTCGAACCTCTGTTTTTCAAGTTCTATATATTGTTTTGATATAAGGTCTTCGGCATATTCCAGGGTCGCTATTTTATTGTTAAGAAAATTTTTCTCTTCTTGCGATTTCTTAATAATTTCTTTTAATTCTGCCTCTTCTAAAATGTGGCCCTGATTTAAATTTTCATTTATATCCTCCTTACTGGAATCTAAATCCGGTTTTTCTGGTTTCTTAAATTTCAAAATCGACATATAGATTTTTATTCAGGTTATTTTGAATATTTTTTGATATATTGACATTTACGCCATTAGTCGAATAAATGTTTCTTTTTTGTGTTTTTCCACCCTGCCTGATATTTATAATCAACATAATAAATTTTCACATCAGCCTGATAATCATAGTTCGTAAAAAATATCTTAGTATCAGCCTGGTAATCATATTTGATAAAAAACCATAAACCTTCATTTTCTTTGGCTTGATAATCGTAATCAGTTTTATAAACTAATAAGTCAGCCTGGTAGTCATAATCCACAACAAAAACTTTCACATCTGCCTGGTAATCATATTTTGTAGTAAAAACTTTTTGCGAGTATAAGTTCCCAAATTTGAGTGATAAAATAATAATTATGATAGACAGTCTTAATTTCATATTATTCTAATTTATTTTAGTTAGGCATTTGAAATCATCTCCTGTTGGATTTTGGAATGTACTTAATTCAAATTCAGGTAAAACAGCAAGGATATGGTCAAATATATCGGCTTGAATTTGCTCATAATTGATCCAGTTCTGATCGTTACTGAAACAATAAATTTGTATAGGCAATCCTTTTTCAGTAGGTTGAAGATGGCGAATCAATATCATGTAAGGTGATTTGTTATCATGAATTTTAGGATGATTTTCGAGATAAATCTCCATGTATTTTCTGAAGACACCAACATTAGTCAGGTTTCTTCTACTAACCTTATCATGGTCATCAACTCCTAATTCTTCATTGTACTTATCTATTTCTTCCTGTTTAGAAATAATATAATCTTTTATAAGTTTAATCTTTTTAAACTTCTCAAGCATTTCATGATTGCAAAATTTAATACTTTTTACATTAATAAATACAGAGCGGCTTATCCTTCGGCCTTTCGATTCCTCCATTCCTTTCCAATTTTGAAAAGACTCTGAAATAAGCGAATAGGTTGGAACAGTAACAATTGTCTTATCAAAATTCTGGATTTTGACAGTGTTCAAGGTTATTTCTATAACTGTACCATCAGCATTCTTACTTGGCATTGTAATCCAGTCACCGGGTTTTACCATTTTATTTGCCGAAAGCTGAATACTCGAAACAAATCCCAGTATGGTATCTTTAAAAACTAATATTAGTATTGCTGCAACAGCCCCTAAGCTTGCTAAAAGAGTCTTGGGAGATTCTCCTATAATTAATGAAAGTATAAGAATAGCTCCTATAGAATAAAAGATTATCTTTATACTTTGTACGAATCCTTTTATTGGTTTATCTTTTGAGACTGGTAAAGTAAGATAAGCTGAATGCAATGCATTTAAGAAAGCATCAAGAGTCAATATCCCAAATAGTATCATATAAATATAAGCTGCTTTATGAACCAATGAAGCTATAATTGGGAAATCAACTAACGCAAGTTTAGCAAAATAATAAATAATAATGGCAGGAACCAGTTGTGCCAGCCTTTTTAAAACCTTTTTCTGAATAATAATATCGTCCCATGTCGATTTTGTTTTTCGCACTAGTTTGTGAACTATCCTAAATAGGATCTTATTGGTTATAAAATAGGCTAGAATTGCCAATAATATAACAACTAATGCAATAAGAATCGATATTGTTATTGTTGCATAGTACTCATTTAACCCAAAATCAATAAGTAATTCTTTTAGTTTTAAACCCAGATTAGAATTCATAAAATATCAGGTGTATTTAGTTAATGATAATTTGTAAATTTATAAACTTAATGTTAAAAAATAAACCTATGAGATATATTAAAGTTTTTTTTCTATTGTTTACTGGCTTAACAACGTTCTCACAAAATAATTATTTAATAAAAAAACCTTCAAAGGTTTACTCTTTGAAGGTTCTTTGTCTGTTTAAAGTTTTCTATTCTTTTCTTGTATGTTTTTGGGCAATAAAATAGTAGACTACCAATCCTATTCCTCCAAATAAGAATATCATTGAAAGATATGCTACGCCTTCTTCTAAATTTGTATTTTGAACCAAAATTTCGCCCAATAAGAAACCAATAGCAATTCCAATGCAAAATATACCATACTTTAAGCTTGGGGATACATTTGCCTCACTGTTAAAAATATTTGCAGTAAGGCCTTTTTCTATCAATGCAAGCCTTTCTTTTCTTCGTACAAACAAATGAAAAACTCCATATGTTACAACAAAAAATGCAATCGGTATTAAAAATTCAAAATCGTCCATAATTTAATTATTTTAGTTTAACATGATTTTAACTCTATGACGCTACTCCTTTGAGTTGGGTTACACATTGATGTGGAAAATGTCTAAAATATGTATGATGCCTAAAAATAATTGTCCGGCAGGAATACCTGCAAACCTAATGAACGCTCATAGAACAGATAAAAGTTCTGAAATGGCCACCGTTAAAGATGGTGGTTTTTAAATTTAAAATTAATACCATAAATACACTGATTACTACACTTTTAAGTATTTTAGACATTCGTAAGTATTTTAGCTTATTTCAGGCATTTTAATAATTCATAAGTATTTCAGAACTTTATAAATATTTTGTAACCTAAGTTTAATTTATAGCGTCTTAATCAAAAAAGGAAAGGATTGAAACAAGATAGATATTACATTGAGCGCGTTTTAAAAGGAGATGTAAATGCTTATAGTTATTTGATTGACAAGCATCAGGGAATGGTATATACTATTTCATTGCGAATGCTAAAAAATCGGGAGGATGCGGAAGAATTAGCTCAGGATACTTTTGTAAAAGCATATAGTTCACTGGGAAACTTTAAGTTTGAATCAAAGTTCTCTACCTGGTTATATAGGATAACATATAATGGAGCAATTTCTAAACTTAGAAAAAGCCAAATGGAAGTAAGCAATTTTGATGAAGTATCTTTAAAAGATAGTGAAGTTGTTTCAACAAGTAATGCCATTAATGATTTAACAGCACAAGATCAAAAGAAATATATTAAATTAGCAATTAATAATTTAAAGGAAGATGATTCCATAATCCTTATAATGTATTATTTAAATGAAAATTCAATTGAGGAAATGAGTGAAATAATGGAGCTAACCATATCGAATGTAAAAGTGAAATTGCATCGGGCTAGAAAAAGATTCTACGATGAACTTAAAATTATTTTGAAAGAAGAGGTTAAATCTATATTATAGAAATTATGAATAACAAAAAGATTGATATTGATAAATATACAAAGGATTTAATTTCAAAAACTGAATTAGTAAATCCTGAAAAAGATTTTACTGGAAATGTAATGAATCGAATTGTGAAGGGCCCTTCTGTTAAACTAAACTTTTTTGTACAAGATGATAAAAGGAGTAATTTTTGGTTAGTTTTTTCTATTATTAGCATGTTAGTAGCTTATTTTATTTTTAATGTAATAAAAAATGATTTTAGCTTAAATAGAGGTATAGAGATTTTGAATACAGACACTTATATAAAATTATTTGTTGATTTTTTCTCAAGGCTCTGGAATGAATTAAGTTTGTCGCCGTACATATTAATTGCACTTTTAGGAGTTTTAGTATTGGTTATTTTAGATAAGTCGATAGTTAAGTACTTGTACTCAATATAAAAATTATTATAACTTATTTAGTTTAAAGGCCGTATATATTTACGGCCTTTTTTATCTTTTAAATACAAGCTTATTTTCATAGATTTGGGAGGTGTTAAATCAGTGAGACTATGATTTTGATTTCAAAATCATTTAGCCGAACTGATCCCGAGCGGTAGTCGAGGGGGTCTCAAGGGTCTTATTCCCCGCATCTTGGTGCGTATAAAAAGATAACATTCTATTGAGATACCTCGTTAGCTTACTGCGAGGAGTTTCATTAAATACTCGGTACATAATTGGACTCTTTAGATACAAAAATAATAATAGAAGGTATTCGTAATCAGGACCAAAAGGTTCTTAATACTATATATAACGAATATTTTCCAATTATCAGGCAACTCGTATTAGGCAATAGTGGTAGCATTCAGGATGCAAAAGACGTATTTCAGGAAGGAATAATAGTAGCATATAGAAAAATTAAGGAAAGCGATTTTAAACTTACATCATCATTTAAGT
>DAOVYZ010000246.1 GCA_030635365.1 Bacteroidales bacterium | reverse complement strand
GTTCCATAATTAAGGCCACCGTATACACTCTCAGGTACTATACCGTACTTTTTAATACATTTCACAACATCATGAAATGCTCCACCACCTGCAAAATTTAAATTCCCGTGCCATCTTACATAGTTTTTAGCTTTATCTGAATATGAATGCCTTACAACCCATGCCTCAGACAAATTAACTTCAGGTTTGCCTATACGTAACATTTCTGACTCAATAAATGAGACCCCTGAAAAATCCCAACATGTATTTGAACGATACTGGTCTTTAACAGAAGTTGTTTTTACTTCTTTTAATATCTTAAACTTGTAAACGCCCGGATCATCATCATTTTGAGCACAAACCGTGTTCCATATTGCCAAGAATAGTGCTAAACCTAAGGTTAATGTTCTTTTAATCATACCTATTTGTTTTATTAGTTAATATTCATTTTATACTTTTTGACGAGAATTTTGACTATTTGTTTAATCGAGTAAATAAAAGAATTTATTCAAGAAATCTTATTCTTATAAGTTTAGAAAATTATATCAGATTACGATTTTCAGCTGCCTTAGCTATTAATTGAGCTACTTCTAAAGTTTCTAAAGTTTTGCAATTATAAATTAAATCATAATCAACATCATGGATTCTTTTTCCTGCAAAATCATTTCTCAATTGTGTACGTTTTTTATCCATTTCCATAGTCAATTTTTTGGCTTCTGAATGAGGGATTTCTTTTTTCCTACTTACCACATCAACGCGATGTTCCAATGGAGCTATTAATCTAATATGCAATGAATTTGGTATATCTCTTAAGATAGTAGAACCTGCCCTGCCGACTATTATTGCCCTACCCTGCTCTCCTATTGACCGGACAACCTCACGGATTGTATTTCTTATTTTTCTTTCACTTTTATAATATTTACTTGACAATGCCTCCAATATTTCATCAACAGCACTTCTTTTCTCAAAATTAAATACAAACTCGATCTTTTCAGGAGTTAATCCCAATTCTTTAGCAGCTTGTTCTAATATCTCCTTGCTAATAACCTTCCATGGTTCCTGATCATTATCACCCATTTTTGTTAACAAACGTGCTAACTCATTTGCACATAAATTTGCCGAACAACCATAATCTCTTGAAATAGTAATCACAGGGCCCTGTGATTCTTCCTCTTTTTTAGGCATACTATACTTGTACCTATCCTCTAAATATTTGAGTAATATATTTGTCATATGATTATATTAATAAGTAATTATATTCTTTTTACAAGATATCAAAATTAAACAATAATTACAATACCTGCCTTTAAGTCAATAAAGTATTATTAATAAGAGTGGCTATGATTTAAACTAATATGGTTATACTTTTTTGTGATACTTAGCTTAGTACATGACAAAAAATAGAAATTAATATAAAAGGTTTCAAAAATATTGGTGTGGAATTTTAAAAATCACAAACTTCAAAAAACAAATAATATCTAATTAATCAATAATTTAAATCCAAAACAATCAGTTTGATTATTGATTATTGATTATTATAATTTGTGATTTATTTGGAATTTATTATTTGTATTTTGGGGTTTTAATTAAATCACTGTAATTCAATAAGTTTAATGTTTATGAATAATTTTTGTCATGTACTAAGGATACTTAGATATTTATGTCCTATAAAAAATACCATTATTTAGGTATTTTATAGTTTGATTATTTAATATACTTTTGTCAACAGAATGAAATATCAGATTCAAAATATAATTAAACTTATAACAACTTTCCTCTTCTTCTTAATAATAAGCGGAGTTATCTTTAATTCTACATATTTCTTGCATACTCATGAAACAGCGTATGGCAATGTGTATATGCATGCCCATCCTTTTAATAAGAATGCAGAAACAAAAAACCCTTGTACTCAACACAAACACAACAAAATTGATTTACAACTATCTGAGCTACTTGATTTTTATTCAAAACAATATTGTACTCTTACAACGTATATAGCTACCTTTGAAAAAGAAGTATTAAGTAACCCGTACTTATTTTTTTGTTCAAACTATACCCCCCTATTAACTAATAAAGACCCACCTTTAAATTCTATGAACGGATAATATTCCAGAAGTTATACATCTTATTTCTTTAGCTGATTAATCATGATATGCTTTATTATTTTCATAATTGATAAAGTGATTGAAATTTTTAATATAAAAATGGTTATTTAAATTCTTCCAGAATATTATCTAAAACAAATATTTTATTTTTTGCATACTTTTTTAATAACACATACACAGGGAATCCCTGCTAAATTATATTACAATGAAACCAATAAAAAAATATTTTTTATTATTAATAATTTCAATATTATCTTTTAATTCATATGCACAAAAAACTGATGCTAATATTGTAGGACATGTCGCAGATATTAACGGAGAGCATATTCCTTTTGCTACTATCGTATTAAAAAATACAACAATAGGAACAGCTACAGACGAAACAGGGCATTTTAATTTAATAAATATGCCTTTAGGAAAATTTATTATAAAAGCATCTGCCATTGGACATAAGACTGTTGAAAAAGAAGTAGAATTGAAAGAAAAAAATACAATTGAATTAAAATTTGTATTGGAATCAGATGTACTTGGAATTGATCAGGTTGTTGTTACTGCCGATAGGAATGACAAGCACAGGACAGAAGCTTCGGTTATTGTAAATACCATTACGCCAAAATTATTTGACGTAGCACAAACAATAAGCATAAGCGATGGATTAAATTTTTGCCCCGGATTACGTATGGAAAATAATTGCCAAAATTGTGGGTTTACCCAAATCCGTATGAATGGAATGGAAGGTCCATATTCTCAAATATTAATTAACAGCCGTCCTATTTTTAGTGGTTTAGCCGGGGTTTATGGTTTAGAATTAATCCCATCGTCAATGATTGAACGAATAGAAGTAGTCCGTGGAGGTGGATCTGCCTTATACGGCAGCAATGCTATTGCAGGTACCATTAATTTAATATTAAAAGACCCTGTAAATAATTCATACGAAGCATCTGCCACAACAGGGTATACCGGAGTTGGATTAAAAAATGCCGGTAACCCCGCATTAGATTACAGTGTAAGTTTTAATACATCAATTGTTTCATCGGATAGTAAAACAGGAATGGCTTTATACGGATTTCATAGAGACAAGGATCCTTATGATGCTAATAGTGATGATTTTTCGGAAGTAGCGGCATTAAACAATGTTACAGTAGGTACACGAATTTATCACCGTTTAGGTTACAGAAATAAAATTGCTCTTGACTTTTTCACAATTAATGAAAAAAGACGCGGTGGAAATAAATTTGATTTACCTTCGCATGAAGCTGATATTACAGAAGCTCTGGAGCATAAAATAACAACTACTGCTATTTCATTCGATCAGTTTTTTCGAGAAGAAGATAAATTGTCAGTATTTGTTTCAGGCCAATATGTTGACCGCGATTCGTATTATGGAGCAGAGCAATCTATGCAAGATTATGGAAAAACCGTAGGATTTACAACTAATATGGGTGTGCAATATAATGCGGTTTTTACAAGTTCTAATTTAATTGGAGGGATTGAATATAAAGGTGAAACTTTAAATGATAAAAAATTAGCTTATCCCGATTATGAAAATGCGAGTTTTATTGCCGGAGAATTGGTTATTCCTCATACAGAAAATACATTAGTTGCCGATCAGGCATCAAATATATATGGAGCATTTGCACAATATGAATATGAATTTAATAAATTAAATGTATCTGTTGGGGCACGTTTTGATAATTATAGTATTGAAAATAAAGATCATAATACTAAAAAAACAGGAAACGTGTTAAGCCCTAGAGTAACAGTCAAATATGATATACAAAAATACTTACAGGCACGTATTAGTTATTCGCAAGGATATCGTGCCCCACAAATTTTCGATGAAGATTTGCATATTGAAACATCCGGTTCACGAAAAGTTATTCACAAAAACGACCCTGATTTAAAACAAGAAACCAGTAATAGTTATATGGCATCCTTAGATTTTAATAAGTTAATAGGAAAAGTTAGTACAGGTTTTTTAATTGAGGGTTTTTACACACAATTAAATGATGCTTTTGCTAATGAATTTAGTGACCCTATTGATGGTGTAGTAACTTATACTCGTATAAATTCAAAAGGTGGAGCTTATGTGCAAGGTGTTAATATGGAATTAAATATCGTACCTGTAAATAATTTTTCATTTGTTGGTGGTTTTACTCTGCAAAAGAGTGCTTATGAAGAATCGCAAGAGTTTGCTGAAAAACATTTTTTCAGAACTCCTAACAAATATGGATATGCCACTATAGATTGGGATTTTATCAAAGGTTTTTGTTTCTCAGCAACCGGAACATATACCGGAAGGATGTTAGTTCCTTATTTTGGGACTACCTTACCAGAAGGAAATGTACGTGATGCCGGTGAATTACATGAATCCGATTCATTTTTTGATTTGGGTGCAAAGTTAACTTATCAATTCAGATTAAACGGTGCAAGTATGCAAATGTTTGTTGGGGCTAAAAATATATTTAATTCATATCAGAACGATTTTGATTCAACTGTTAATCGTGATCCTGGATATTTATACGGGCCATCATTACCTCGAACTATTTATTTTGGATTAAAAATTGGGAATTTATTGTAGTTAGAACAAAGTATTGAGTATTGGGTATCATATAAGAACACTGTGAGTATGTACTAAATTACAGCATTCCTGATACTTGATACCCAATACTAATATCTTTTTATTTGGTTAAAACTTCCACCATTTTTGCCCTTCTTCATTTAATGTATTCTCAAGTTCAGAATATATTACTTCTATATTAATTGAAAATTGACCTTCGTTTCCTTTTAAGTCAAATTCTTTTATATCAATTCTTTTTTTAATCTCATCTAATTCGTATCCGGCATTTCGTAATGCATCTATTTTATATGCCAAACTCCTAAAATAATCTGCCTGTTCTTTCAAAATTCTTTTACCTGCTACATCACCATGCCCGGGAATTACCCTTGATATATTCTCTAAGTATAAATCATCCAGGATTTGAATCCAATTGTACACATCAACACCATGTTCAACTATTAGATATGGAAAACAAGCATTAAATACCAAATCACCCGTATGAATTACATTGTGATTCGAAAATTTTACTACAATATTATCACTTGTATGGCCCGGATCAGGATATTCAAGTATTATCCGTTCATCAGCAAGTTTAATCTTATAGTAATCATTAAATGTTTTATCCGGTTTTCTGATTTTTATTTTCTTTATATCTTCGTAATAAACTTTATTTGTATCAAATTCTTTTTTTAGGGCAATATATTCATCCGTTTCCTTATTATCGAGCAACTCCAACTGTACCTTAAGGCTTTCCATATGTTTAGGGTACACTTTATTAATATAATTTTTAAGTTGATCTTCGTTAAAGAGTTTATTATTTTCTATTAGTTTCTCGTGTGCAATTATCTTAACATCTTCAGGGAAAGCTGCTATTCCATTTATATGATCTCCATGGAAATGTGTTAATATTAGGTATTTGATTGGTTCATCAGACACTTCTCTTATTATAGAAACAATTTTTTCTCCATTACCGGGGGTACTTCCTGCATCTACAACAAGAATTCCTTTTCTTGTAACTAAGAAAGATACATTTCCTCCATCCAATTCTGTTATTGCATATAGGTTTTCTCTGATTTTATATGGTTTAATACTTTCCTGAGCATTTAAAAACCGGGGAAATAATAAATACAAAAACAATAACGAGACCTTCAGATTCATATCTTTAACATATTAATTTTGAATGGGTCGAATGTACAAATTATTGATAAAATATAATCATTT
>DAOVYZ010000285.1 GCA_030635365.1 Bacteroidales bacterium | reverse complement strand
CAGGATTAATCGTTCTATTTATAAAGATTCAATTTTTCACAAACTAACTGAAAGGATGGTAGCTAAGCCACATTTAACGTATCAACAAATAAAAGTTAGTAACTAAGTAAACACCTCAAAAAACAAAATTGAAAACCCGGAGGAGATTAAAGCATTTGACACCGATGGTTATTTATACAATAGGAATTTATCTTCTCAACAAGAATGGGTTTTTACCAGGTAAGTGAGAGTTTAAATTTTAGGATTAGAATTATAAATATTAAAGTATGAATAAAAGATCTTTTTTTACCTTTGCACAGGTTTTAAGAATTATATATGCAAGAGGATTTTGATAATAACATAGTATTCTCCCAGAATATAACTGAATTTGTTACTGTTGCTGGTGAGTATTGTTCATTTGTAGAAAATACTTTAAGATTTAGTAAAAAGGATTTTTTGGATAAAGCAAGAAAATTATTACCTCTTGTGTATTTGAAAGGATCTTTACTGCCTGATTTTGAATCTATTTTTCAAGATGGAAATGAGAAATTTGTAACGGAAGAGGAGTGGGGATACATCCAGGGGGTAGTTAAAAAAAAACTTGGTTTTCATGATGAATATAGAGAAATATTTGATCCATTAACTCATGAACAGGAAGAGCAAAGTGTAGCTTCAATTTCTGATAATTTAGCAGATATATATCAGGATTTGAAGAATTTTATAATACTTTATAATGTGGGAACAGAAGAAATAATGAACGATGCATTATGGGAATGCCAGCTTAATTTTGAGGAGTTTTGGGGACAAAGGATCCTTAGTGCTTTAAAAGCTATACATAATGTATTCTTTGGGGATGAGGATTTAGAAGAAGAACAAAATGATTCTGAGAAAGAAAAAGAACAGGATGAGGATATTGATACGCGTAATTGGATTTTAACTAAGCGGCAAGCTGATTTTAAAAAGGAAGAATAATATATGTATGCAGAAGATTTATCGAGTAATGAAATAAATGAGTTGCCAATATATCAATTTAGTGGTGGAATTTTTGTAATAGATACTCAGGAGAAATTAAACCAATTTGCACCATTATTGCAGGGGCAAGAAATTCTGGGTTTTGATACCGAAACAAGGCCTTCGTTTAAAAAGGGAAAAGTTAATCCGGTATCTTTATTACAACTTACAACACCTACACAGGCTTTTTTAATTAGAATTAATAAGATTGGGTTGCCAGATAAGATTAAAGCGATACTTGCTGATAGAAATAGCAGGAAAATAGGCTTGGCAATTAAAGATGATATAAAAGTACTCAGAGAAATTAATGAATTTACCCCAAAAAGTTTTATTGATTTGCAGGACTATGTTGACGAGTACGGGATTGCTGCTAAGAGCTTAAAAAAGATAACAGCAATAGTTCTTAATAAACGTATTTCAAAATCGCAACAAGTTACAAACTGGGAAAGAGAAGGCCTTTCGGAGGCACAGCAAATTTATGCAGCAACTGATGCATGGGTTTGTTTACAGATATATAAAAATTTAAAATGATAAGGTTTTAATTTACTTTGTTTTTATTTAATATAGCCTAAGTATTATGATAGAGAAACATGAAATAAAATCGGAAATTGAAGTGTTCTCAAATAAACTTGATTTAGGTAAATACGAACAATTGCTTGTTGAAGTAGCGACAAAAGCTACCCAAAATGCATATGCACCTTATTCAAAATTTCAGGTAGGTTCAGCAATATTGCTTGAGAATAATGAAATAATTACCGGGAGCAATCAGGAAAATGCTGTATTTCCTCTTGGATTATGTGCAGAAAGGGTTACTCTTTTTACCTATGGGAATATGAACATTGATACAAAAGTAATTGCTATTGCAGTAGCTGCACATAGTAAGCATAATGCAAGCGTATCTCCATTTCCCTGTGGGAGTTGCAGGCAGGTAATTCTGGAATTTGAGAAAAGACAAAAAAGAGATATTAATATTTTGATTATTTCAAGCGATAATAAAATATATAAAGTAAAAAGTGTTAAAGATATCCTACCCTTTGCATTCGAAGGAGATTTTTTAAAGTAATTGCATTACTCCCAATTTTATTATGAGTGTAAGTTTAAACGCAATTATCTATTTTTGTAAAATTGTATTGATAATTGCTTAATTTTGCATTGTTCAAATCTAAACAGAATGAAAAAGATTACCTTACTAATTTTAGTTTACCTCATTATATTAAAAGTAATCTCCGCTCAATATATTTATCCTGCAGCAGTGTATAGTGTTGAAATGAAAAATTTTGAGCTGTCAAATTTTGATATCAATGATACAATTTTATACTTACCATTGGGTGAAAGTGGATTACACATTCTAGATATTTCGGATTTTAAAGATATTCATGAGGTTTTTGTTTACACAGAATATGAAAAACGGTCAAGGAAAAAAGTGTATGGAACGGCATACTGTGTGGAGGTTATAGAAGACAAGGCTTATTTATCTTATGGAGCATTAGGCTTAAAAATACTTAGTGTTTCTGACCCAACGATGCCTTATGTACTTGGAACATATTACAGATATCAAGATGTATATTGTTCTAAGGTTTATGAAAACTATGCATTACTTGGTTATAGGGGCATGGGTATGGAAATCGTTGATCTTAGTAATTTAGATGATATAAATATGGTTTCTCGAAATAACATCAGGGACTTTACTGTTAATAATATACAAATTGTACCGCCTTATGTTGTTATTTCCGGAGGAAGTCGGGGGCTAAGGACTTTTAAATTTAGTGAGCCGTTTACTAGCTTTAAACAATCAGAGTTTCCAAGAAGCTACCTTATAGATAATGATGCAAATAAATTATTAATAAAGGGTGCTACTGGGTACTTGGCAAATGATATAAGAGGATTGTCAGTCTTAAATGTAGGAATACCTTTATATCCATTGGAAGTGCAAAATATTAGGACAAATGGCAAGGCTGTTGATTTATTAATAGACAGAAACTATTTGTATGTAACATGCAACGGAGCTATAGAGATATATGATATTAAAGATCCCGAAAAGCCTGATAAAATCTTTGAGCATATTGATAAAGAAAAAGAGTTTAAAAGTTTAAAAATGAATAATAATTACTTATATGTATCATTTACTGATGGTAAAAGAAAATATGGAATTGCTATTTTTCAGGTAGAGTAATTTCTATTTTAATCCTCAAGATTCCATGTTAGTAAATCCTGAGTATCTTTAATGATTTTATTGTTGTCAAGTAGCCACTGCACTACTTTTAAGCATTTATCTTTATTCTTGCCTGTCGATAATAAAAGATCATCAATTGAAATAAGATTGTATTGTAATTTTTCTTTAATAATATCCAGAATTAGGTCAAATTCATATTTGCTTAATTCAAGCTCATTTCTTCGTGTACATACATCACATTGTCCACATCGGTTAGGGTTTTTATCTCCAAAATAACTTAACAGTATTTGACTTCTGCATTTATTGTTTGAAGAAGCATAGTATAACATAGAGTCAATTCGCTCAATGTATCTGTTTTTTCTAAAATCATAATTTTCTTTCGATATATGTAAAGATTTATTATCGAGTCTTTCCTCCATAAAAACTATAAATTGGTTTTTCTTTTTAGGTATGTAGTTTAGTATCCCATGAGTTTTTAAGTTGTTTAAATATTTATAAACAACATCGATGGAAATATTTGCTTTTTTAGCAATCGAACGCTCATTAACATTTACATAATCAGAAAATACTCCTGTATAAGATCTAAGCAAAAGTTTTATAAAACCGTCAAACTTGGCATTAGCAATTTGAAATTTATATAAATTATCTCTTTCTGTAAGAAAATGAACTTTCGACATACTGTTCAATTCATCTGTTAATTCAATATATCCTTCCTTTTGTAATATTTTTAAACTGCTAAGTATTTTTAATAGACTGAATTTATAGTTGGAGGCAAAATCAGAAATAATAAAGTCATATGTCATAAACTTACCACCACCATAAGGTATTTGAAAATGATTCCCTAAAGCCTGATAAACATCTTTAATCTCCTTTATATCAGGAAAATTATTTGTAATTCTTTGTTCAATCTTAGTTTTATCAGATTTATTATATAAGAGTACAGCATATGCTTTATTTTCATCTCTACCTCCACGTCCGGCTTCCTGGAAATAAGATTCAATACTGTCGGTTAAATCAAGGTGAATTACAAACCTTACATCAGATTTATCTATTCCCATACCAAAAGCATTAGTAGCAACCATAACTCTGGTTTTTCCTACTTTCCAGTCATTTTGCTTACTACTGCGATCTTCATGCTTTAATCCGGCATGATAATAATCAGCGGAGATATTATGCTTGTTTAAAAAAATCGCCGTCTCTCTTGTTTTTTTTCTATTACGAGCATAAATAATCCCGCTTCCCTTAACCTTATTAATAGTTTCAATAAGATAATTCATCTTATCATCAATATTCCGGACCAGATAAACAATATTTTTACGTTCAAAGCTTTTTCTGAAAACGTTTTTTTGTTGAAAGTTCAATTTACTTTGAATATCATCAATAACTTTAGATACTGCTGTTGCTGTTAGAGCTAATACAGGAACTCCGGGGATAAGCTCTCTAAGATTAGCAATTTTCAAATACGATGGCCTAAAGTCATATCCCCATTCAGATATACAATGAGCTTCATCAACCGTTATTAAATTTACATTCATGTGTTTTACACGAATCTTGAATAACTCAGTTCCAATACGTTCAGGCGAGATATAAAGGAATTTAACATTACCATAGATACAATTGTCAAGGGCAATATCAATCTCATCCTTTGTCATGCCTGAATAAATAGCAATGGCTTTAATGTTAAGTTTCTGAAGATTTTCAACTTGGTCCTTCATTAGAGCAATTAAAGGAGTAATTACAATACATATTCCTTCTTTAGCCATTGAAGGAACTTGAAATGTTATAGATTTTCCTCCTCCTGTTGGCATTAATGCTAAAGTATCTTTTCCTTCCAATACAGAAATAATAATATCTTCCTGTAGTGGCCTGAATTTTGAATAACCCCAATATTTGGTTAATATTTGTTCGTATCTGTTCATTAATGAAAGAAAATATATACTAGTGTCAAGTCAAGCTTCAAGTTTCGGGTAGAGTGTTTTTAATTTTATTCTAGCATCCTTTGTCGTAAACTGCCAGTTTATTTTTGCGTTCATATTATTTCTTGACTTACACCATGCTT
>DAOVYZ010000051.1 GCA_030635365.1 Bacteroidales bacterium | reverse complement strand
CCTCAAATTTTGAATGTGATGAAGTATTTATTAAAATGAATACCGGAGGGCAAGCAGAAATTATAGCCAATAAAAGGATAGATGCACATGTAAATACGGGGGCAAAATTAAGTTTCTTTGGCAAGCCTGAAGATGAAAAATTAAAAACGTCTTTGGGGGGTAAAATATCTAAGTGGGATGAGGATTAAAACTAGTTCATCTTACAAGACTTTTTGGACAGCCCCATTGTTTTTATAGGGAATTCCCTAAAAAACTTAATAGTTAGAGCTTTCAGGGTCTTTTTCAAAAGAATCTTCATTTTTACCATACAAATCAATATCTTCAAATTCATCTATTTCATCAAAGATTTCCTGTTTGTAATTCTTTTTCTTTTTTGAAGAGGGTTGGTCAACTTTTTTAATTCTCGTTTCGTTATCACCATCAAAAGATTTTGACTTTTTGATTTTTTGAAAATTTTTGTTTTTCATCTGGATATTAAAATTTGTATTAATTAATAGAAAATGTTAATCAATATTCATTTGGACAGTTTAATATTTAAAAATATGAAGTTATAGTTTTAAAAAAGTTATTAAACATAGAGTAAATTCAATATGCAAGTTAAATATTTTTTTGTTTTTTTCAAAAAAATAGAAGGTTTATTAATTGGAGGTATATTATTCAAATTTTAAGTAATCATTGAATTATAATATCTTTTGAATCAACTAATTTATATAGTTTATCTGATCTTCTGATTAAATCTTTAACAGGAATAGAGCAAGTTTCTCCTTTTATCGATTTTGCCGCATTTTTTAAATTAACCCTGATTTCTTTAACAGTTGCCTCAATTACGCCTGTTGTTGGGCCAATTACTAATATTTCATCGCCTATTGAAAGATCATAAGATTCAATTAAAAATTCAGCAACTTTTATGTTTGAAAAATAATTAGTTGTTTTACCAATATAGACTTTTCTTTTAGTAGCTCTTGATCCATATTTGTGGCTCCACTCACCTAGTTTTTGCCCAAGATAATAACCATCCCAGAATCCTCGATTGAACACAGCAGCCAACTTTCTTAGCCAAATATTTATTTTTTGTTCATTAAAATCATTGCTTACATAAGAATTAATGGCATCATTATAGCATTCGGAAACTGTTTTAACATATTCAGGAGGCCTGGCTCTGCCTTCAATTTTTAAAACAGAAACACCTGCATCAAGTATCTTGTTTAAAAACTTAATAGTGCATAAATCTTTGGGGGACATGATATAATTTCTATCTATTTCAAGTTGATATCCAGATTCTTTTTCTGTAACAGTATAAGCTTTTCTACAGGTCTGTAAGCATGCTCCTCTGTTAGCAGAATAGTTTTGTTCATGAAGACTTAAGTAGCATTTACCTGATATAGCCATACAAAGGGCTCCGTGTATAAACATTTCAATTTTAACCAAATTACCTGAAGGGCCGGTAATATTTTCATTTTTTATAGTTTCGGTTATTTTTTTAACCTGAGCTAAATTAAGTTCTCGTGCTAATACAATAACGTCGGCGTATTTTGAAAAGAATTTCAGGCTTTCAGTATTGCTAATATTAAGTTGAGTTGAAATATGAATTTCTAGATTTAATTCGCGAGCATATTGTATTATAGCCAAATCGGAAGCTATAATTGCAGAAACGTTATTTTCTTTTGCAGCCTGAAGAATTTGTTGTGCTAAACTTAACTCATTATCGTAAATAACAGTATTTACTGTCAGATAAGATTTTACCTTATGGTTATTACAAATGTTAACAATTTTCTTTAGGTCTTGAAAAGTAAAATTATTAGATGAATGGGCTCTCATATTCATTTTTTCTATACCAAAATAAACAGAGTCAGCACCACCCTGTATAGCTGCCATTAGCGATTCATAAGAACCAACAGGAGCCATGATTTCAAAATCACTTCTAACCATGAATTATATAAAATTGTTTGATACAAAAATAATTTTTTCAACACTATAATACTATAAAGTGAACTATTATATATGTCATTTTGTTTTATAAAATTAAGTATATTGTCATTTAATTAAATCGTGAAAGATCATTGTTAACCAAAAAAATATTTTATGTGTCAGGACAAAGTTTTAATTGAAACAATAGGATATATTAAGAAAGAAGCTACACTTTCTACAGTTGAAAATAATATTATCCCTAATACATTTGTATTAGAAAGTTTGCATCCTTTTCCTGGATATCATGGAGAAAACCTGCCGGAAAAGTCCAGGCCACGATCTTTATTTTTGATTATTAGTAAAGGGCCCTCTTTTAAAGATATAGCACGTATAACAAAAAAGATAAAGAAGGATTTTAAATATGATTTTAATGCATCTGTTGGAAACATTTTTTTCAAAACTACAAGTTATGATTGCATAAGGATTAAATATTTGGAAAGCTTTACATTTCTTCCGGAACTTCAGGCTTTATTTCAAAATGAAGGTGTCAAGTTTGCTAAACAAAAATTGTTAAATTCTAGAGGATTAATTATTATAAATAAAAGTTTTTATATTGAAGAATTACAGGAGAGTATATATAATGATTTGGAGGAAAACTCCAAGTTTTATATTGAACTTCCGGTAGATTTAAAATGGGATGATTTTAAGGAATTTACTGCTAGTATTAAAAATAATATTGATAATAGTAACTTTGCTGCTGCACAAGGTGTTTTTTATAGAAAGCATGGAATTATTGAAGTAGTGAGATTGTATATCTGCAAAGGAGAAAGGGATAAATTAGAAATTATTCAAAAAATGTACATTGAGCATATAAAGAAAAAGTATAAGTAATAAGTTAAAGAAAGAGCCAATCTTAAGAGATTGGCTCTTTTTGTATATAATAATTTCTTAAGCAACACTTTTTTGGTAAAGTATTTGATGTAAAAAGTAATGTAACATTTATTACTTTTAAGCGTTACTTTCTTATAATATTAAAAACAATGAATAATATTAAATCTATAGTAGTTGGACTATTACTGGCAATTTTCATTTTGTTGGCTGCGGTGATTTCAATTAGTATAATATATGAGGATGAGGTTAGCCAATATTTAGTGGGGGAATTGAATGAATATATTCTTTCAGAAATAGAAGTGGATGATATAAATTTTTCATTGTTAAAAAAATTCCCCAAAGCTTCTATAGAATTTAAGGATGTAATTGCTTTTTCAAAAGCAGGATATCTAAAAAAGATCAATGGATTTGATACTGACACCTTATTTTATGCAAAAAGTATATTTATCCAGTTAAATATAAAGGATATAATTAATAAAAATTATAATATTTCACGCATACATTTTGATAAAGGGAAAATAAACCTTTTTATTGATCGGTTTGGAGATCCAAATTATATTTTTTGGGATAATAAGTCATCAAAAGAAGAAAAAGAAGACTTCAAATTTGAATTAAAAGAAGTAAAGATAACCGAATCGGAAGTTTTTTATTATAATGAAGCAACAGCCTTGTTGACGGAAGCAAAAATAAACAGGATCGATTTTGAAGGGAATTTTTCAAAACAAAATTATTTGATGAAAGTCAGGTCTAATATGCTTGTAAGAAACTTAGCTGTTAATAAAATATCTTATATTGATAATAAAAATTTTAAAACAAACTTTAACCTGGATATCATAAATGATATTATACAATTTAACAATGGTGTATTGACTTTAGAAAATTTAAAGTTTGGGTTGAATGGCAAATTTGAAAAGTCTGGTAAGCGAGGAATAGATTTACTTATATCTGGGAAAAACTTAGGATTAAAGTCGTTTTTAGAAAACTTGCCAACTTCAATTAAAAGGGAATTTCCAGCAATCTCCGGACAAAAAGGGAATATAACTATGAGTCTAAATATCTCGGGAGAAAATTTAAGGGTATCACGGCCGCATATTAATACTATATTTTTCATTAATGATGCTCAGTTATTTCATGAAGATAAAGAATTACAATTTAGCAATATTCAAATTGAGGGAGAATTTAACAATGGAGATAACAATAATTCAAAAACATCAACTATTGATTTTAAAACGTTTAAGTTTGATATTCTAAATAATATATTTAAAGGTGGCTTTACACTTCAAAACTTTAAAGATCCTGTTATTAAGTTAGATATGGAAACGGAACTATATTTTAATGAAATAAAAGATATTTTTCATATAGATACTTTGGAAGTTTTCAATGGGCATGCTATAGCACAGGTAAAATATAATGGGAAATATGAAGAGTTAAAGGCATTTAAATTCCCTCATTTATTTACCAGGGATTATTCGATTACTTTAAATCTTGAAAAAGGGGAATTAAAAATTAAAGATAAACCTTTGCTGGTTTCTGATATTTCAGGGGATTTTGATTTGAATCGATCATTATATGCGGAAAATCTGGGGTTTAAAATAGGGAATAATGATTTTTTAATTACTGGAAGAATATCTAAATTATTTGAGTATCTTAATGATCGTGAGATATTTAATGTTAATGCTAAATTATATTCAAGAAAGACAAATCTAAACGAATTAGCACATTTGTTTAGAGTTGACAAGACAGAAGGTAAAAATTCGTCCTATAAATTTCCAGACAAATTAGCTCTTCAGCTTAGGTTGGATATTCAAAATTTTGAGGTGGGTAAGTTCAATGCAACAAATATTAAAGGAAATTTGAACTATAAGCCTAGAATGTTTTCTTTACATGAGGTTTCGTTTAATTCTATGAATGGGAGTGTTAAGGCGGGAGGAGTTATTATTCAAAAATTCAACAATGATTTTCTTGTTAAAACACAAAGCAAGCTTAAAAATATTAATATGAGTAATTTGTTTTATTCTTTCAACAATTTTGGGCAAAATTTTATTACCAACGATAATTTGAATGGGAATTTAGATGGAGACATTTATTTTACATCTGAATGGTCAGACAATATTAAAGTTTATAAAGAAACAGTTACTTCAGACTGTGATATTGTTATCTCAGATGGAGAATTGAACGATTTTGAGCCAATGTTAGGATTGTCAGGGTTTATTGATGTTGATGAGTTGAAAAAAATAAAATTTTCTACACTAAAAAATAAGATTTCAATTGAAAATGAAAAGATTATTATTCCTCAAATGTATATTGAGTCATCAGTATTAAATCTTACCGCATCCGGTGAGCATTATTTTAATAATAACTATTCGTATCATACAGAATTATTATTATCAGAACTTTTATCAAGAAAGGTAAAAAAATCAAAGCAAAAAAAGAATAAGTTTGAAAACATTGAAGAAGATCAAGAAGGAAGAATTACATTATATCTTCTTATAGAAGGAGATAAAAACAAAAATAATGTGAAGTATGATAGAAAAGCAGCAAGAGTGGATAGAAAAGAAAGAATGAGGGCTGAAAAAAACGAATTGAAAAAAATATTGAATGAAGAGTTTGGATGGTACGGGAAAGACTCATCAATTAATAAATCAAAAGGTAAAAGCGAAAGTTTTAAAATTGAATTTGAGGAAAAGAAAAAAAAGAAAGATTCTGCAAAAACAGTCTCCGATCAAAAATTTATTATTGAATGGGAAGAAGACACTTCTGTTAATAATTATCACCAATAAAGTTTTAGTAAACTTTTAGGAATGTTATTTTTGTAAGAAGTAACTGTAATTCTAATAGATTTGAATATTTATACTAAAAAACAAAAATGGAAACTCTTTTTATTAATCGTTGCAATCATTATAGGAGTTTCAACATTTTTAATAACAAATAGCCTTGTTAAAAAACTAGCTGTTGAAGAACGCAAAAAAGTTGAATTATGGGCTCTTGGTATGCGCCAATTATCAACTCTGGATGATAACGATAAGGATTATACATTTATACTTGAAGTAATTAAAAATAATGAGACAGTCCCTGTTATTCTTGCTGATAAGGAGGGTCAAATCATATCTTCTCGAAACCTGGATCCCGATGAGGAAAATAATCCTGAATATTTGGAAAAGCAGTTCGCGAAAATGGCAAAAGATAATGAGCCTATTGAGATTGTCTTACTTGATGGGAATAAAAATTATATTTATTATAAAGAATCAATTCTTTTAACCCGATTATTTTATTTCCCTATAATTCAGTTTGGCGTTTTATCATTATTTATTTTGGTTTCTTATTTTGCATTCAATACATCGCGAAAAGCAGAACAAAACCAGGTGTGGGTAGGTATGGCAAAAGAGACTGCTCATCAGTTAGGTACCCCGACCTCGTCTTTAATGGCAAGTATGGAATTATTAAAGCTTAAAAATGTAGATGAAGGCATAGTAACAGAATTTGAGAAGGACGTAAACAGGCTGGAAGTTATAACTGACCGTTTTTCAAAAATTGGCTCTTCTCCCAAACTAATAAAACAAGACATAATAAAAGTTTTATTAAATTCAATTGAATATATAAAGGCAAGATCATCCGGGAAGGTAAATTTTATAACAAAGTTCTCAGAAAATGATCAAATTTTTCTTCCTTTTAATTTATCATTGTTTGAATGGGTTATAGAAAATATCTTTAAAAATGCTATAGACTCTATGGAGGGTAATGGGAATATAACTATTGATATTGATGATAGAATACAATATCTATTTATTGATATTATTGATAGTGGGAAAGGAATTCCAAAGTCAAAATATAAAACAATTTTTCAGCCGGGCTTTACAACTAAACAGAGAGGTTGGGGACTTGGATTAACATTATCAGAAAGAATAATAGAATCTTACCATGGAGGGAAGATATTTGTAAATCATTCAGAAATAAACAAAGGTACAAATATGCGTATTGTATTGAAGAAGTGACTGCTGATATAATATTGGGGGAATCTAAAGCCAATTTAGAGCAATAGTAAGCTTTGAACCATTTTTTCTTTTTTTATTCAAATTTAAATTTATACTTTTGCACGATGTAAATTTTGGTTGGGAGTGGAAAATTTGGACAAATATCGAATTGTTTTTCAGGGGTTAAGTGAAGGGGTGCATGAGTTCGAATTTGAAGTGGATGATTTGTTCTTTGAGAATTTGGAATATTCAGATATAAAAAAGGGGAATTTAAATGCGAAAGTTCTACTAACCAAACGAACACAATTTTTAGAGTTAAGGTTTAGTATTAATGGCTATGTAGAACTTATTTGTGATCGTTGCCTTGATGAATATGATCAGCCGGTTAAATATAGAGGAACTTTGTTTGTTAAATTTTCTGAAAATGAGGAACAGTTAGCAGAAGATGTTATTTGTTTATTGCCAGCTGACCATGAGCTAGATATAGCACATTATTTATACGAAAGTATTAAATTGAGTATTCCGTTAAAAAGAGTTCATCCTAAAGATAAGGGTAATATTACCTGTAATCAGGAAATGTTAAAGAATTTAGATAAATATTATAAAAAGGGTCATTCGATTGAAAGTGGAAATGATCCACGATGGAGTGATTTAGGAAAATTAATGGGAAATAATAATTAGAAGAAAATGGCACATCCAAAAAGAAAGACATCAAAGCAAAGAAGAGACAAGAGAAGAACACATTATAAAGCAACACCTCCAACTGTTGCTGCATGTTCAAATTGTGGTGCTTCACATGAATATCACAGGGTATGTCCGGAGTGTGGATATTACAAAGGGCAATTAGCTGTGGATAAAGAGGTAAAAGCATAGAAAATTCAAGCTCGTATGAGAATTGGTATAGATATTATGGGCGGAGATTTTGCTCCTGAGGCGATAGTTTTAGGAGCAATTTTAGCTTATAAGGATATGTCATACGAAAATCAAATTGTATTAATTGGAGATCAGGAGAAAATAAACAAAATTCTTAGCAGAGAAGGTGTTGATTTGAACAATTTTGATATTGTTCATGCCTCAGAAGTTATTGAAATGAATGACCATCCTGCTAAATCATTTTCCAAAAAAACAGATTCGAGTATAAATAGAGGCTTTGAATTATTAGTTAAGAATGAAATTGATGGTTTTGCCAGTGCGGGAAATACAGGAGCTATGATGGTTGGTGCTATGTATACTGTAAGATCCATTTCAGGGGTTATCCGTCCGGTAATTACAGCATCGATACCAAAGCCAGATGGATCTCACTCAATTATTCTTGATGTTGGTATTAATCCGGATACTAAGCCGGACGTACTTTATCAGTATGCAATATTAGGATCAATGTATGCTGAGAATGTATATAATGTAAAAAATCCTAAGGTTGGTTTAATGAATATTGGCTCTGAAGAAGAAAAGGGGAATTTGGTTACAAAATCAGCTCATGAATTAATGAAAGATTCGGGTGATTTTAATTTTATTGGAAACGTTGAAGCTAATGAGCTTTTTACTGAAGGTAGGGCCGATGTGATTGTATGTGATGGTTTTGTTGGAAATGTAGTTTTAAAAGAAGCGGAAGCATTTTATGCACTTTATAAAAAGAGAAAACTTTACGACGAGTTTTTTGAAAAATTCAACTTTGAAAATTATGGTGGAACTCCAATTTTAGGGGTAAATAAAAACGTTGTTATTGGGCATGGTATCTCTAATGATATAGCTGTTAAAAACATGATATTGCATACCAGGGAAGTAGTTGAAGCAAATCTTTCTGAAAAAATCAAGGAGGCATTTAAATGACCAAACTAAGAGCAACAATTACAGGTATAGGAGCGTATGTTCCGGAATATATTCTTACTAATGACGAGTTAAGCAAATTGGTTGACACTTCGGACGAGTGGATAATGACCAGGATAGGAATTAAAGAAAGAAGAATAATTAAAGAAAAAGAAGAAGGGTCATCATTTGTAGGAACAGGGGCTGTAAAGCAATTGCTCGAAAAAACAAATACATCGCCTGATGAAGTAGATTTACTTATTTGTGCTACAGTAACTCCAGATCATCAATTTCCTGCAACAGCTAATATCATTAGTGATAAAGTAGGAATTAAAAATGCATTTAGTTTTGATTTAACTGCAGGTTGTTCAGGATTTTTATATGCTTTAAATACTGCTTCAAAATTTATTGAAACAGATTCTCATAAGAAAGTTATTGTTGTTGGTGCCGAAAAAATGTCATCAATTGTTGATTACCAGGATCGTGCAACATGCCCTATTTTTGGGGATGGTGCAGGGGCTGTTTTGCTTGAGCCTACAACAGAAGATATAGGAATTATTGATTCAAAGTTACAAGTTGATGGAGTAGGAAGAGTACATTTATATCAAAAAGCCGGAGGTTCGGTTAAACCATCAAGTTATGATACAATAGATGCCAAGGAGCATTATATTTACCAGGAAGGGCAGCCGGTTTTTAAATGGGCTGTATCAAAAATGGCAGATGTTTCGGTAGAAATGATGGAAAAACATGGAATTACTCCGGAAACTTTAGCATGGTTAGTCCCTCATCAGGCTAATATGCGTATTATTGAAGCTACTGCCAACAGGATGGGAATTAAGAAAGAACAGGTGATGATAAATATTCAAAGGTATGGTAATACTACTGCGGCAACATTGCCTTTATGTTTGTGGGAATGGGAAGATAAGCTTAAGAAAGGAGATAATGTAATTCTTGCAACATTTGGGGCAGGATTTACCTGGGGAGCAATATATATTAAGTGGGGTTATAACGGTAAAAATGTAAAGAAATAAAATACAGACAGAATTTATTATAAATTAAACATCCGAAGTTTTTAAACTTCGGTTTTTTTGTTTTATTGATTGTTAAAGGACAGTGTAAACACCGTTGATTTATTTGGGACAGACGAAACAGAAATAGTTCCATCGTGCATTTCCATTAATTGTTTTGAAATACTTAAACCAATTCCGGAACCACTTTCTTTGGTGGTATAAAAAGGGATAAATATGTCATTTATAATGTTTTCAGGAATTCCTTTTCCATTATCTGAAACTTGGATATGAATGTTATCATCAACTTGTCTTGCTGATAACACAATTTTTCCTCCTTTCTGCCCTATTGTAGCCTGTATACTGTTTTTAATTAAATTTATTAGTATTTGAGCTATTTGATCTTTATCTGCATTTAAAACCAGATTTTTTGACTGAATATTGATTGCAATATCAATATCTGTATTCCTGATTTCTTCAATAAAAAAATCTTTAGTATTAGAAAATAGTTTATAAATGTTGATATCAGTTTTATTAGGTGTTGGAAGGGCAGATAGTTGTCTGTAGTTATTTACAAAATTAATAAGTCCTTTTCCCCTTTCTTCAATAATTTCAAGCCCTTCAACGGTTCTGCTAATCGTTTTTAATGGAATATCTTTGGGACTCATAATATCTTCTCCTTTGTAATAGTACTTTTTCATAGTTTTAGTCAGGGATGTAATAGGAGTGATAGAGTTCATTATTTCATGATTTAAAATACGTATAAGTTTATTCCAAGACTCGATTTCCGTTTTATATAAGTGCTTATCAATATTCTGAAAAGAAATTAACTTTATTTTAGTGTTTCTTAAATTGATTAATCCACAACTAATGGATAATTTTTGTTTTAAAATATTATTTGTAATCTCTATTATCTCAGAATTATTGGGATTAATATTCTTTAATAAGTTAGCAAAATCCTTATTTAGGGAATTTAAATCGTCAATTTTAAATATGTTGTTTAATCCTAGAATTCTTTTCGCTTCTGGGTTAATAAACTGAATTTTACCTTTTTCGTCAAAAGATAATAAGCCTATGTTAATATAGTTGACAATATGATTCAAATAGTTTACCTGAACTTCTTTTTCAATTCTAATATCCTGTATAATTTGGTTAGTTTCGTTAAATCGCTTCCGCAATCTTGAAAAACTATTATTGTTTTGAGTATTTCTTAATTTAAATCCTGATTCTCTATTTTTAATAAGGTCAAAATATTCAATAATTTGGAGGTTTGACCTTCCAATATACCTTATCAAAAACAGAGTTTGTAAAATTAGCAATACGGCTAAATTAACAACGGTAATAATATATTCTCGTAACAAATATTCACTAATAAGAAAATAGCAATTCAATACAATAAGAATCACTCTTACCGCAATGTTTAAAGTGAATTTATTGTAAGTCATATTTCTTCATTTTATTGTACATTGTTTGACGTGCAATTCCTAATTCTTTAGCGGCAAAAGTTAATATTCCGTTGTT
>DAOVYZ010000439.1 GCA_030635365.1 Bacteroidales bacterium | reverse complement strand
TGATATTTTCCTTACTATTCATGCAACTAAGGATACTACTAATGATTACATTAATCCTGTGACTGTAGTACCTAACGCAATACCAGGCGCAGCTCCTTCTATATTTGTTTGGGGTGTCCCAGTTGTGGAAAGTGACACTATAACAGCCGGTGAGTTTTTGGTAGCTGATATGACTAAATTTACTATTAGGGATAAAGATCCGTTTACAGTTCAAATCGGTCTTGATGGTAATGATTTCACTAAAAACTTAGTGACCATCAGAGGCGAAAAAAGACTTGTTTCTTATGTAAAAGCTAATGATGTTGCTGCATTTGTGACTGATACTTTTGCAGATGGAAAAGCATTTTTGGAAACTGCATCGTAAGATTTTAATTGAAACTTTGGTTAAAGGGGGCATATAGTGTGCCTCCTGCTTTAAAATTATGAACATATTATCAATATCACATATCTATAACGAAGGGTTATATTTATAAGACAGCTACAACTATCTTAAATCTCAAGGTGTTAACCAATTCCTTTATATAGATAATATGAGTGTTGATAAGTACGATGTTGAGGCAATCTTTTCTAAATCCAATACGCGTGGAAGTTTTCATGTAATTGACTTGCAAACGGAAATGATGAGGCTAACACATATTTTAAAACCTGATTGGGTTATTTATACGGATCCTGATTTATATTATACATACGAGGGTACTATAAGAGAAGAAATTGAAAAAGCAGAATATAATGGATATAATCAGATTTCCACAATGTGTTGGGGTGCATTAAACACAGGAGAAGAAATGAAATTACCATTAAGAAAGCATTTCTTTTGGGGTGTTCCCTGGAAACCAATTACAAGATTGAGTAAATATAACTCAAGTTTGTTCGCAAATGGGGACAATCTTTTTATTAATAACCCAATAGTTTATGAATCTAACGGGATAACAATTAATTACGGTGGTTGTAAAACTGCTATTGATCAGGATGAAAAACTAAACCGAATAAACAAAGCAAGAAAGCAAGGCCAAAGGGCTGGTATAGGTGTACATTATGCAAAGTACCAGGCTAAGGGTTATCTATGGGATCAAAAAGAGTTACAGGATTTAAGAAAAGTAGAACTATTAAAAAAATTAATTGATAGCTGATGGAGGTTGAAGTTTTACATGACATGTTAGATTTATATAGGGATGAGCTTAAAAAACTTTCTAGCTTAAATAGTATTATAGATATCGCTGCCGGGCATGGAAAATATTCAATAATATCTAAAGAGATGGGATTTAATACTTTGGCTATTGATGCAAGAAAAGACCGTGTCCCGGTTAGTAAATTTAAACAAATAGGTATTGCGTTCCAGTTATCGAATTTAGAAGACCTGGAGCCTATAGATTATGATATATGTTTGCTGTTTGGTATATTTTACCACTTAGATTTTGGTCAACAATTAAACTTATTGAATAAAATAAAAAGCAAAGTTACGTTAATACATACATTGATTTATAATGATAATTCAAAAGAAGCCTTTAATCTTGAAAATGAAACGGTTTTGGGCAATTTGCAATTTGCAGTCTATAAAGAAGGTGGTGGAAGGGAGTCAAGAAACATGGCAAGCATGAATAATTATTTTTCAATTTGGCATACAGAGGAAAGTTTAAAGAATATGTTCCTTAATTGTGGATTTAAAAAGTTTGAAAAAATAAAAGACATTACTGTGAGGTCTGGATTTTACAAAGCATATAAATGATAGTAAATAGTAAAAATATTGAGTTTGGGTATGAGTTGATAAGCGTATTACCTTACGCTTATTTTCTTCACAAAACCGGGCAACTTGAAAAAACTATTTCAGGCAATGATACTGACTGTCTTTACTATTTTAGTCCTGACCATGAAATCAATCCAATAGAAAGAAGCTGGTACAATACACCAAAAGTAAACACACCGAACATTAAAATTCATAAAAACTATCTTGATACTGATCAATTCTTAATACCACCCTACAAAGAAATTTATAAAAACAAATCTAAATATAAAAAAGAAATTGTTGTTATTTGCAACAGGCATAATGTAGAATGGTCCACAAAGCCAATTAACTATTTTGATTTGCCAACACTTGAAAAACTTTTTAATCTTCTTCAGGATAAATACCAGGTAATCTACATAAATGTTGAAGGTAGGCCCGAATTATACGACAATGCACCACCTATTACATTAGGAGACTTTAAATTATTAACGAAATATCCTAAAGTTATAAATTTTCATAGCATGGTAAATGGTTCCTTTAATGAATCTCAATTAAAGCTATTCACTAATTGCTCTAAATACATAACAATGAATGGTGGGCATGCTATTTTATCTGCTTATTTTGGCGGTGAAAATATTGTGATGTCTAAACGTGGCAAGCCTGAAGCAAAAGAAATACATAAAAACATCAATTCTTTTTATAGATGGTATAGGGAATTAGGTAACCAAAGAATTGTACATGTAGAAAATGAAATTAAACTAATCAATCAAGTCAAAAGCCAATGGATAGATAAAGACCCGGTAATTAATATCCTGGTAAGAACGTCAGGCAGGCCAAACTTTTTTAAAGAGTGCATCAAGTCAATACAAAAGCAGAATTATAATAATATAAATATATGGGTGTCAATTGATAATGGAGACAAGTACACATTTAAATACCCGGTATATCCTATTGAAGTAAAGCAGCCGAAAATAGAATTATCACAAAGGGATAAGATTAAATACGGTAAATATTGCCCTTATAATTCTTATTTTAATCAGATGCACGACCATATTACAGAAGGTTTGATTATGTATCTTGATGATGATGATAAATTCACAAACAGGGATACACTAAACGAAATTGCAAAAGAGTATAAAAAAGGGAATGAATTAATATTCTGGAAGGCAAATGTTGGAGGTAAAGTAGTACCACCGAAAGAACATTGGGAAAAAGAGCCTGTTATATTTAATATTTCGGGTATTGGTTTTGCGTTTGATGTAAAATATAAGGACTTGGCAGAGTGGTTACCGTTCAAACGTGGTGATTTTAGAGTAGCAAACAAACTTTATCACGGAATAAAAAAGCAAGGATGGATAAATAAAGTATTGGCCAGTACACAGGAGGGCTCTCACGGTGGGCTAAATATTGACAAAATAGAATATAAATTAAATAATAAAATCATGGAAACATTTATAAAAGTTAAAATAGTTAACCCCAGAAAGGGCAGCAAGCATGGATATGGAGAAGTTAAGGAATTAAAAAGCCATGTTGCAAAGCAATTAATTGCTCATGGTATAGCTGTTGAGGTGAAAGAAAAGAAGCCAAGGAAAACGAATAAAGTTGTTGAACCAACAAAAAAAAATAAAGCAGTAAGTTTTAAATAAATGCAATTTAAACAGTTAATATATAAAGCAATTGTTAATACTTTGCCTAAATTTTGGCAGGGCGTTACGCTTGTTGATACTGTTGGAGAATCTGTTAAAGTAATCGATGGTCCATTCAACAGCTTTACTGGAATTATAGAAGAAGTGAATGAAGAGAAAACGGACAATAAATTTACGCATTTCATCAATACTGCTACACC
>DAOVYZ010000011.1 GCA_030635365.1 Bacteroidales bacterium | reverse complement strand
TTCTTCTGCTCTTAATAAAAGGTCATTACGCAAACTCCCCGATTGAGCATTAATAGGATCGGTACTACCAATAAACGTATTTCTTGCAATATTCCAATCAATATTACCACATAAAGTAAAAGTTACAATCGATCTGCCTTTTTGTATAAAGTGAATTAATTGTTTTGGATGAAAGCTATTTATTACAAATATTTCTTTACCGTCGAATGAAAGCTTATGCACATAAGTTCCTCCAGCTAGTTTGTAACACTCAATATTTTGAGTCATATTACTTAAAGAATCGGGTGTGATTATTGGATAGTTATCCAATAACTCAAAGCTGCCTAGCAAATTAACTTCGTTAATAGTTTGTCCAAAAATATCCTGAAACTTTTGTATGGCATCTTCGGATAGATGTTGTTTTGGATTATTAGAAAGTTTATTTATTACACCGTAATGTTGTGAAATAATATTATACCTTTCAAGGTACTCAGCAGAAAGTACTTTTATATTTTTAATTTGAAGTTGATATTGGTTAATCTTATTAAGAATTAAATCAAGAATTTTATTCAATTGTATTTTATCTGATTCTAGCGTAAGCTCCGGTTTAAGGAAAAACAGAAACTCATTTTTACCTTTAATATTTGGTTCATTTGAATATATTTCTTCATAGAATATTTCTCTTTTTTGAGTACTTTCAATTTTAGTTTTAAGTAGATTAATCATAATTATCTCTATGTATGTTCGATAAAAATAATCAAAAATAAAAATAATGTGTAATTAGCTCATAATATTTCATAACCTTATTAGAATGGTTATATAAAAATGTTGTCATGATAAGTTTGAAAATATCTGTTTGTTTTTTCTTGCATTTTGCAGATTATTAATAACTTTGATTAGAAATCAATAATTAAAAGTTATGCAATCAAAAATTATCCTGGCATTACTAATAAACCTGATTTTCCAGGTAAATATATTTTCACAAACTCATATTCCACATAATAGTGAAGTAAATGGGAAGTGGACTGTAGCAAAATCACCCTATGTTGTTGAAGGGAGAGTAATTGTTCCTGTCGGTAAAGAATTAATTATTGAGCCGGGTGTTGAGATAAAATTTAATGCATTATACAAGAAGGACTACAAAAGTTTAAGTAAAAAAAATAGAGGTTGTTTACAGGTTGAAGGAACATTAAAAGCTGTTGGAACGGCCAGCAATCCAATTATTTTAACCAGAACCGGTAGTTCGGAACAGTGGGGGGCTATTTATTTAAAAAATGCAGATAATTCAGAAATAGCATATTGTAATATAGATTATGCAGGAGGGCTTACTGATCTTGGTGGCCCAAATCAAGATGCATTTGGAGCTATTTCTATACAAAATTGCAATCCAACAATATCTAATGTAAAGATTAATAATGTAGAGACAGGGGTTTATACATCAGAGGGTGCATCTCCCATAATAAAAAACTCAGTTATTACAAATTGTGCAAAATCAGCATTAGTTTGTGTTGAGAAGTCTAATCCAACAATTCAGAATACGGTTATTAGTAAATCGCTTTTTGGTATAAGATGCGAAGGTTCAAATCCAATTTTAATAAATTGCAATATACTTTATAATCAAAGTTATGGTTTTGTTTTGCATCAGCTTTCAAAGCCACAGATAAGTAATTGTATAGTTTGGGGGAATGGAAGTGCTTTTGAAGTTTATTATAAAATGCTTATTAGTCAATCAATAATTCAGAATAAGATTGCTAAGATAATTACCGGCAAGAATAAGGGCCGATTAAAAGAAAACAATATAATAGGACTTCCCAGAGATTATCCCAATTTAAATAGTATGTTAATAGAGACTAACTTGCTTGAGTTAGAGATTGCTCAAAATAATGTAAAAGGTATATATCGGTGTATTATCAGGAAAGACAAAGAATGTTAAACCTATTATATCAGAAGAAAATAGTATTAAAATAAGTAATGTGGTAAAAGTAGAACCTTCAGATGTTGATATAAATATTCCTTTAAATAATAAAACATATGAATACCGGTTTGCACTGGTGATAGGGAATGAAGATTATACACAGTTTCAGGCAGGTTTAAATTCAGAGATAAATGTAGAGTTTGCGAATCATGATGCAGATATTTTTGCAAAATATTGCAAGCAGGTTCTTGGAGTACCCGGTGACAATATTATTCTATTGAAAGATGCTATTAGTACCCAAATAAAACGTGAGGTTGATAAGATTTCAAAAATGATAAAATATTCTCAGGGTAAAGCGGAAATCATTTTTTATTATGCGGGACACGGGATACCACATGAGGTTACAAAGGAGCCATATATAGTGCCTGTTGATATTGCCGGTGATAACCTGGAAGAGGGGATTCAATTAAACTGGTTATATAAAAAGTTTACTGAATATGATTCGAAACTAGTTGCTGTATTTTTAGATGCTTGTTTTAGTGGCGGTGCAAGAAAGCAGGGATTAATAGCTGCACGGGGAGTGAAAGTGAAACCAAAAGAAAATGTAGTATCCGGAAATTGTATAGTATTTAGTTCTAGTAGTGATATTCAAAGTTCATTATCTTACAAAGAAAAACAACACGGAATATTTACATATTATCTTCTAAAAAAATTGCAAGATTCATCCGGAGATACTTCACTTGGTGAGTTAAGTGATTATTTATACGAAAATGTAGCTTTAAGTTCTTTAAAAGTTAATAGTAAGGAACAAACACCAAAAACCTTGGTAAGTGCAGATATTGAGAAAAGTTGGAGGTCATTTACTTTTATTAAAAAGTAATATTATTTTAGAATAAATTTAGGTATGATAACTCCTACAAAAATTCCGGCAGTATTTGAATAAAAATCATTAGGGTTGAATGTTCTTCCGGGGATAAAAATTTGCAGATATTCACTTAAGCCTGATAATACAAGGCTTCCAATAAGAAAGTAAATAAGAATTAATGGCTTTGTTTTAAAAGAATTGTTTACATGCCACAACATGAATAATATGGCTAAACTAAAATAAGCAAGAAAATGCAGCAAGTAATCCAAACGAAAATTTCTACTGCCTTTACTTAAATTCATCATGTTTGGATTGTTAGGAATAAATGAAAAGTACAAAATTAATCCGACCCAAATCCAGAATGCAAAAGCAAAAAGTTTCTTATTTTTTAAAATAAATTTCATAAATTTCTAGTGTCATGTCAATTACAAAATGTCGTGACTTCCTGTTTTCAAACCCCTGTCAGGGGTTTAAATCCTGACAGGGGTATAGATTTGTTCATGCTTGACTTAACACCAGTATAAAGTATCAAGACAAAAAGTAGCTCTCGTATCAAAATTATTATATCAATCAAATCGCAAAAATAAGCTTTTGTTTTTTAAATCTTGATACTTGGGCCTCTATACTCACGTCCAGGCTCTCATATCTTAAATCTTGATTTTAATCTAAGGCTATTTAAAACAACTGAAACAGAACTAAAGGCCATTGCTCCGCCTGCAATCATTGGATTTAACAAAAAACCGTTTATTGGATAAAGTATTCCTGCAGCGATTGGAATAGCAATAATGTTATAAATAAATGCCCAAAATAGATTTTCGCGAATTGTTTTGCTGGTTATTTTTGAAAGTTTTATTGCTGCAGCTATCTTTTCCAAGTCTCCCTTTACAAGTGTAATATCAGCACTTTCAATAGCAATATCAGGCCCCTTCCCAATGGCTATTCCGGTATCTGCCTGCGAAAGGGCAGGAGAGTCATTTATTCCATCACCAACCATGGCAACTTTAAAACCTTCTTGCTGTAAGGCTTTAATATAATTTAATTTATCCTCAGGAAGTGCTTCTGCCTTGTATTTATCTATTCCGGCTTTATGAGCTATTTCTTTTGCAGTATCTCTATTATCCCCGGTTAGCATATGAACCTGAAGTTTCATTTTATGCAGGTTTTTTATTGCGGATATAGAACTGTCTTTAATATTATCGGAAATTGTTATAAGAGCAATAAGGGCCTTGTTTTGTGCTACAAATACTTGAGTTTGTACATTATTATCAAATTCAGTAAAGTACTGATGATCTTCCCTTATATCAATATCACATTGTTTCATTAGCTGGTAATTTCCAATATGGTATGTATTTTCATAAATTGTAGCAGAAACTCCTAATCCGGTTTGGCTATTAAATTTTACAACATTCAAACTATTATTTGATAAATGATTAAGATATTTTACAATTGAACCAGCCAGGGGATGTTCCGATTTTTTTTCAATGGTCAAAATATCTTCTAAAATTTGATCTTGCTTGATATTACTTTTTAGCCATATTATTTTGTTTACCTCCGGTTGCCCTTTAGTTAAAGTTCCTGTTTTATCGACAACTACAATATCTGTTTGCCTGGTAATTTCAAGAGTTTCGGCATTTTTTATTAAAATGCCACTTTCGGCACCTTTCCCAATTCCAACCATTAAAGCAGTTGGGGTTGCAAGCCCAAGAGCACAAGGACAGGCAATAATTAAAACCGTAACCAACGTTACAAATGAGTATGTTATAGATGGCTCAGGGCCTAAAAAATACCATATTAACGCACTAATAATTGCCAAACTTATTACAACTGGAACAAAAACGGATGCAATTTTATCGGCAAGTTTTTGAACAGGAGCTTTACTTCCCTGGGCATTTTTAACCATTTCTATAATTTGCGATAGCATAGTGTCTTTGCCAATTTTTTCTGCTCGCATTTTAAAACTACCCGTTTTGTTAATAGTAGCACCAATTACAAAATCATTTTTGTTTTTGATAACAGGAATTGCCTCTCCTGTAATCATACTTTCATCTATGGAAGAATTTCCTTCAATGACTTTTCCGTCTACCGGGATCTTTTCACCGGGACGTATAACTAAAATATCACCAACAACAACATCTTCAATTGAAATAGTTTGTTCTTTACCTTCTCTTATCACATGAGCCGTTTTAACATTTAAACCCATTAACTTTTTAATAGATTGTGAAGTTCTTGATTTTGCTTTTTCTTCAAGATACCTTCCTAGCAGGATTAATGCAATGATAACAACAGCTGCTTCAAAATATACATGAGGATTGATACCCTTGGATATTAAATAGTCAGGAAATAAAGTATTGAATGTACTGAATAAAAATGCAGTTCCTGTACTTAAAGCAACCAGTGTATCCATGTTGGTTGATTTGTTTTTTGCTTGCTTATAAGCTATCACAAAAAAATTACGGCCAAACCAGGTAATTACAGGTATGGTTAAAAAAAACATAAACCAGTTTGCATATGGAATTTTCGGGAAAAACATTGCTATTGTAAAAATAGGTAATGACAGAAAAATAGAAAAAAAGGTTTTTTGCCTGGCTTTTGCTAATCGGATTTTTTCTCTTACTTCAATATCATATCTGGATTTATCAATTATTAACTCATAGCCAATTTCCTTAACAGATTTCTCAAGATCTTTTATGGAAATATTGTCTTCATTAAATTCAACCAAAACACTTGACCCTGCAAAATTTACAACAGCAGAATGTACCCCTTTCAATGATGAAAGTATACTTTCAACGCTTTGTGCACAAACAGCACAGCTCATTCCATTAACCTGGTATGTCTCTTTTTTAATACCCATAAAAATATTTTAATCTATTTTCTCAATATAATAACCAGCTTTTTTAGAATGCCTTGAACTAATTCTGTTATTTCTTTACTAAACGAATCATCTATAACCACTTCTAAAATTTCATCCTTAATATCAAGATACATACCCCATTATTATATAGTTTCTATAGCATCCATTTCTGGTTTAATAGCATTCACACAGCCATTACATTTGAGGCTGGGTTTAAATTTTAAGATTTGCATAAATTATAATGAGCGGTATCAAAGTCAGTCGAAATGATTTTGTTAATGTAGTATTGCATTGTGGCCCCCTTTTATAAAGAATCGGCCCCAGAAGCGTTAAAGAAAATGATTATGAGAAAAATTACCTTGTTATTAACCCTTGCTTCCGGAACCGATTTGTCTTTAATAAACAATCTAAAAGGACAAATTGTTTATTATATTTTTAATTATCGCAATCGCTATTGCAACAACAACTTAGTTTATTATTTTTTACTTTTTCAAATGCTTCTTTGCCTTCACTAAAAGTAAACCATGCTATACCTAATGATCCTAAAGTATCAATATACCCTATTTTAAATAATTCGTACAATCCACTTGATACTAAAAGAACAATTGATAAATATAAACACGATTTAGTGCAATTAGCATCAGCTATAATAGCATTTGAATTAAGTTTTTTACCTATTGATAATTTATATCGCATTAAAAAGAACATTGTTAAAATTGAAATGCCTGATATTATCAAACCGGGCATAGTTGTTTCTGGACTGGTCTTTTCTATTAAGCTGAATATTGCCCCTAAAATAATTCCTGCAGTCAAAATGTAAAATCCGGTACCAGTTATTCTTAATGCTTGTCGTTCAAACTTATCTTTGTTTTCAACATCTGATTTTTTCATTCGCAGAACCATGTGGGCAATTCCAATACCGGAAATTACCTCTACAAAACTATCGGAGCCAAAACCTAATAGTGATAAAGCTTCATCATCAATACCAAAATATACAGATATAAGCCCTTCAATAACATTATAGCCAATTGTTATAATGCTTAATGCGAATACAATATTTAGTAATTTAAGATGGTTCATTTGAAAATTAAATAAAAGATTATAATAGTCTTTTAATAATTATTGCAAATGTAATTAATTAATGGTTAAATTGAGTTTATTTTTGATGAAAAATATAGAACCTATGATAGATGGTATTGCTAAATTGATGAGCCATAAAATTATAGTGGCTAAAATAATTCCTAAAATATTTTTTGAAAAAAATCCTATAAAGAATATTGAAAGAGATCCTTTAATACCAAGTTCTGCTAAAGTTGTTGTAGGTATGATAGTTGAAAATAAATAGAGAAGACTTATTGAAATGAATGCTTGTGAGGGAGTAAGCTCAATCTTAAAAAACAATAACAAAAGGTAAAATTGAGAAATAAAAATTATGTAGCGGACAATACTTAATATTAAAACCCATATTAAAGGATATATTTGTGTATCGGATATATATTCAAGTTGGTCCTTACGTTTGTTAAAAAATGCTAGTTTAAGTAAAAGGGGTTTTATTTTTTCAATGTTAAAGTAGCCCCAAATTAGAATAACTAAAGTAACTGTAAGAATAAGGACAAACATATTATTAAATAGTGGATTCATTTTTGCTTTTCCAGGGAAAAGAATTAAAAATAGCACTAATCCCAAAATTCCGGTTAGTATTGTTGTAATGAATTGAGCGAAACTTCCTATTCCTGTTTTAAAGATACCAATGGTGCGTTTCCCTTTTTCAAGAAATAATACCCTGCCACCAATTTCGCCTATCCTGTTCGGTGTAAAAATGCCAATTGTGATTCCTGCAAAAACAGCTTTAAAAGCACTAAAAAAAGATAAGTTTTGTATTTTCTTTATTAAGAATTTCCATTTAAAAGTTTCAATACTCCAATTTAAAAACATTAATATAAATACAATAAATAGTATAACAAATTCCTTTAAAGTATAATTGTTAAACTCAAATGAAATATTTTTTAATTCCTTGAGATTAATAATTTTATATGTAATAAATCCATACGATATAATTATTAGGGAAAAACTAAATACCGCATTTTTTGTAATTTTTTTCATCTTTAATCGATAGATAGTTCAAAGATATAAGAAGAATTCGTAATGTTTGAATTTGAGTATAGTTTTTCGATCTTTGCAGCATATTAGTTTCTGGTTTACCAGTTTTTTAATGTATCAGGACAAAACAATTTAAATTTTCATTTACATAATATGACATATGTTCGCCCCAAGAAAAGTTTAGGACAGCATTTTTTAAAAGATCAAAACATTGCTCAAAAGATTGTAAATGCTATAGATGGATTAGCTCAGAATATAGTATTAGAGATTGGCCCGGGAACGGGAGTGTTAACTTCTATATTAGTAAAAAGAGAAGAGATAGATTTTTATGCAATTGAGGTTGATCAGGAGGCATATAACTATTTGAAGTCTGCATATCCGTTGCTTGGAGAAAATTTGCTGTTTAAGAATTTCTTAAAGTTTGATATAAAAGAATTTTTTCAAGGCCCTATAACAATTATAGGCAATTTCCCTTATAATATTTCAAGTCAGATTTTATTTAAAGTTCTTGAAAATAGAAACCTGGTATTAGATGTTGTATGCATGATACAAAAAGAAGTAGCTGATAGAATTAAAGCATCACACGGAAATAAGACTTATGGAATATTGAGTGTATTATTACAGGCATTTTATAATATTGATTATTTGTTTACCGTAAGCCCGAAAGTATTCAATCCGCCACCAAAAGTTAATTCAGCAGTAATTCATTTAAAGAGAAATGAAAGGAAAAAATTGGGATGTGATGAGAAATTATTTTTTAAAGTAGTAAAACTGGGATTTAATCAAAGAAGAAAAGTATTACGTAACTCTTTAAAAAGTATTTTATTAAATTTACCGATTGATAATGAAATTTTTGGCAAACGGCCTGAACAATTAAGTGTAGAAGATTTTATATATCTTACTAATCTTATTGATTCAGGATTGAAATAATTTACTAACTCTAAAACTTCTGAATATGCAATTCGAATTAACCAAGGAATACATAGATCAGCTTCGTGATAATATTCAGGAAAGTAAAGAAGTTGAAGTTTTTGAGATGGTAAGAGAGCTTCATCCGGCCGATATTGCTGAGATTTACGATGAAATATCTATTGACGAGGCCAGATTTATTCATGTGTTACTCGATAATGAGGTGGCAGCTGATGTGTTGGTTGAATTAGAGGAGGATGACCGGGAAAGATTTTTAAAGGTACTTCCAAGTGAAGTCATAGCGCAATTTATTGATAAACTTGACTCTGATGATGCTGCTGATGTAATAGGTGAATTTCCTGAGGAGAAGCAGGAAGAAGTACTATCACATATTGATGATGTAGAACAGGCCGGTGATATTGTTGACCTGTTGAATTATGATGAAGATTCAGCTGGGGGGTTAATGGCAAAAGAATTAATTACAGTTAACGAAAACTGGAATATAATGACTTGCCTTAAAGAAATGCGTAAACAGGCTGAGGATATTGATGAGGTTTACTATGTTTATGTTGTTGACGATAATGAAATTCTAAAGGGGACATTATCTCTAAAAAAACTGCTATTAACGGCTACAAACAGAAAAATTGCAAATATAATTAATACAGATGTTATTTCAGTAAAGACAGATACACCTTCGGAGGAAGTAGCAAATATAATGGACAAATACGATTTGGTTGCATTACCTGTTGTTGATGCACTAAATCGTTTAGTAGGACGTATTACCATTGATGACGTAGTGGATGTAATTCGTGAGGAGGCAGAACGGGATTATCAATTAGTATCCGGTATTACACAAGATGTTGAATCTTCGGATAGTGCATGGATACTAACACGTGCCCGTATCCCCTGGTTATTTATAGGATTGTTTGGTGGAATTATAGCAGCTTTGGTAATGGGTGTTTATGAGGTTGATTTAGGAATTAATCCAAGAATGGTATTTTTTATACCCTTAATTGCTGCTATGGGAGGTAATGTGGGAGTACAATCATCATCAATAATTGTTCAGGCATTGGCAAGCAATTCAATGGGGTTTGAAAGTCTTGGGCGAAAACTTTTAAAAGAACTTTGGGTTGCAGGAATGAATGGAATAATTTTATCAACTGTAATTTTTGGATATAATTATTTTTTTAGCGATTCATTTGGACTTACACTTACTGTAAGTTGTGCACTATTCTCTGTTATAATTTTTGCATCAATGTTTGGAACCTTTGTCCCAATGTTTTTAAATAGAATGGAAATTGACCCTGCATTAGCAACAGGCCCTTTTATAACAACTGTCAATGATATTATGGGGTTATTTATTTACCTTATGATTGGGCGGGTATTTTTTACTCTCTTCTAAAATATTTTCCAGTATGCTATTAGTAAAAAAGCAATTGGTATAATTACGCCAATTAAGGTAAGCCAGGCACCTCGTCTCGTAATGCCATTTTTGCCTTTTAAAATGAACAAACCTGTTATGGCTAAAAGCATTAAACAAACTGCATATATGTCAGAAATAACAGTCCACCATTTTTGTGGATTGTAGTGTAAATAATTAAATTGATGAAAAACAGGACGACGTTTTGATGTCTCAATTACTCCATTTCCGGAAATAATATCAAGAGTAATATTCCCATTTTTAATAAATATTTTGAGATTATTGTCAGAAGAGAAATAATGATTTTTGTATTTTTCTTCAGGAGCATAAGTTTCTAATATTGAAATTATTTCTGAGCGATTTATATTTTCTTTTTTTATCGGGGCTTCCTTAATCGTTATTTGGGTATTCTTTATGATATAGCTTGGATTCCAATCATCAATATGATTTAGGGCTATTCCTGATAAGCCATATATGATGGTCATAAAAAAGAAAATATAACCTAAATCTCGATGTACGCTCCTATTAAGTTTTCGTAATTTCATTTTTGTGTTAATTAAAAAGTCCGAAGATTTAAAACCTTCGGACAAACTTAATAATATTTATTGAGGTAATATATTCTTAATGTGTATGCTCTTCACCATCTTCGTGATCGTGATCATGATCCTCTCCTTCGGCATGATCGTGTTCTTTACCTTCAATGTGATCATGTTCTTCACCTTCAGTATGGTCATGGTCACATTCTTTAACTTCAAATTTACTGGCTTCAATCCAAAACTGAGAGTAATAATCTTTTCCGGATTCAGCAATTTTTACTTTCATAGCATCAATTTGAGCTTTCTTCTCATCTTCAACTTCTTCTGTTTCGTCATGTTCGCCACCTGAATGATCATGAATAGCTTCGCTATCAGAATCTTCTGCTATTTCTTTTTCAAGGTTCGCTACATAAGCTTCATCAATTCGTAATTCTTTAACAGTTCCTGAAACAAGTATATGACTTCCTACGAGTTCCGTTTCAAATACTCCAATTTCATCGCTAGGAGTAATTTTAATTGCGGCATCGGGATCTGTACCTATAATAAACATTCTTTTACCACCATGAGCACAAACATGATTTACTGTTCCTATTATGGTAATTTCTTTTTCAACATAACTTTGCATGTCAGCCAATACTTCATCAACAGTAACGGCAACAACTTCATTGTTGTTATCAGCTTCTTTTTTCTGTTCTTTGTTTCCACAAGAAAAAATGATAGTTGCTACTACAACCAATCCCAAGATTTTCTTAATCATAATATTTAAATTTTAGAGGTTAAAAATTAATTTTTAATATGTAAATATAGTAAGTATCTTTTAAAAACAAATAAGAGCATAAGAGTTTTAACATCTGGTTAACATGAAATTATTGGAGTTTTCTTGCAGACTATGTAAAAACTTCTTTCATGCTATTTGTAAAAAATTAATATAAACCTTTTCCAAAGTTTTGAACTTTGGAAAAGATGAAGTACTGAAAGGTTTACTACACTCGTTCGGAAACGAGCGCGAGCTGGTTTAACCCGTCAGTAAGTAAAAAGCCTGTACTTAAAAGTAGGTCGTAATTTCTGAAAAAAATGGAAATATTTTTGGGTAAGGATTACTTGCTTCTTGACGAGAGTAACGCAGTATTTGGCGTTTTCTTGCAAAGACTAAGTAAGTTACAGTTTCTTTTTACTTACCGTATTTTTATTAAAAAGTAGTATTAATTGCTTCAACAGGATTTAGTTTGGCTGCTTTATATGATGGGAATATTCCAGAGACAATACCTATTATAACTGAAATGAATAACCCTAAAATTATGTTTCCCATGGTAAGTGTTATTTCAAGCTCAATTTTTGAGCTGGCAAGCAGACTGCCAATAAAAATCAGGAAAAGTCCAATTATACCACCAATTAAAGATAACATGATTGCTTCAAATAAGAACTGGAAGAGAATAAATTTGCGTTTAGCACCTAATGATTTTTGAATTCCAATAAGATTTGTACGTTCTTTTACAGAAACAAACATTATATTGGCTATTCCAAAACCACCAACCAAAATTGAAAATCCACCGATAAGCCATCCGGCTACATTTATAACAGCAAAAATACTATTTAAAGCCGAGTTCAATACGCTGGATTGATTTAAAGCAAAATCATCTTTTTGTTTTGGATTTAAGGTACGTGTTGAACGTATTATATTTCTTAATTCATCATTTAATTCATTTACTGTAGTGCCCTGTTTTGCTTTAACCATTATCATTGGGTTAGTATTTTCGCTTCGAATATCCATTATGGTTTTTGCATAGTTTATTGGAAGTATTATCATTTCATCCAGGCTTCCTCCGGTATTCAGAATATCTTTTCCTTCTTTTGCAATTTCTCCAATGATTGTGATTTTACGTCCCTGAATTTTTATTTGTTTCCCCACGGTACGAATATCAAGAAATAGATCTTCCGCAACCTGATGCCCTATTAAGCAAACATTTTTCCCTGCAACTGATTCAAAAGGAGTAAAATATCTACCATCAGTTAATTCAAATACCCTTATTTTTTCAAATTCATGAGAGTTAGCCCAAATTACTACATCTTCAACCGTATTGTTTCTAAACTTCACATTACGTAGTGCAGATGCTGCAAAATTTACGACTTCTGCCTTGTCAGATCTTTTTTTAATTTGTTCGTATTCTTTTACTTTTGGAACAGGACGTTTCAAATATTCCCACCATGCAAATTCTTCTCCCGGAGGTGGAGCCCAGGGCCATTTTTGAACGTAAACAATATCATCTCCTAAAGAAGATAAACTATTACGTATGGTACTTTCGAGTGAATCAAGTACTGTAAATACTGAGATTATTGCAAAAATGCCAATTGTAATACCCAATAATGTAAGTAGAGTTCTTAATCGATTTACTTTTAAGGCATTAAGAGCAAACAGGAAACTTTCTTTTAAAAGATTTAAAAATATCATTGATTTACATTCATAAAGATTTTTAACAAATATACGATAACAATATTTTTTTTGATGTATTATTTATATTTTCGAACAATTATTAAAATAGTTTATTTTGCAGGGAATTTGCAAATATTTAAACTTAGCTAATTACAATTTTACAGATTTTTTTGATTATTTTTGTCACTATTTAACCAGAGGATGTAAATGAATCATTTAAAGCGAGTTAATTCAGCCTTGATTTCGGTTTATGATAAAAACAATTTGGAACCGATAATTCAAAAACTTGAAGAATTAGATATCCAAATATATTCTACCGGTGGAACAAAAGATTTTATCGAGAAATTAAATATTAAGGTAACAGCTGTTGAAGAAATTACCAATTACCCATCAATTCTTGGCGGTAGAGTTAAAACATTGCACCCAAAAGTATTTGGGGGAATTTTAGCTCGTAGGGATAATAATTCCGATAAAAAGGAAATCGAAGAATACCAAATACCGGAAATTGATTTAGTAATTGTCGACTTATACCCTTTTGAAGATACAGTAACATCGGGAGCTAATGAACAAGATATAATTGAAAAAATTGATATAGGCGGAATATCCTTAATTAGAGCGGCCGCAAAGAATTTTAAAGATACATTAATAGTTCCTTCTAAGAATCAGTACCGGGATTTAATAGATCTTTTAGAATCAAAGAATGGAGAGACTTCAATTGGCGATCGGAAAAGATTCGCAATGGAAGCTTATAATATATCATCTCATTACGATACTGCGATATTCAATTACTTTAACACAGATTTTCAAAAAAGAGTATTTAAACAAAGTTATGCAGGAGGAAATGAATTACGGTATGGAGAGAATCCGCATCAGGAAGGTGTTTTCTTTGGAAATCTTAATGATGTTTTTGAACAATTACATGGCAAGCAAATTTCGTATAATAATTTATTGGATATTGAGGCAGCAGTTCAACTTATTTCTGAATTTAAGGATACTACGTTTGCTATTCTAAAACATAATAATGCATGTGGCATAGCTTCCAGAGGTAAGTTGGTTGATGCATGGAATGATGCTTTAGCAGGTGATCCTGTTTCGGCATTTGGAGGTATCCTTATAACCAATAGAGAGGTTGATATGGATGCTGCAATTGAGATTGACAAAATTTTCTTTGAAGTAATTATTGCTCCTTCTTATTCAGATAATGCCCTCGAAGTTTTAAAGAAAAAGAAGAACAGAATTATATTGATCCAGAAGTTATTTGATTTTCCGAATAAACAATACAGGTCGATGTTAAACGGAGCCTTGATACAGGATAGAGATTTGAAAACTGAAAAAGAGAATGATTTGAAATCTGTTACTAAAAAAGCTCCGACGAAAGACGAAATTGAAGATTTTATTTTTGCGAATAAGCTAGTTAAACATTCAAAATCAAATACTATTGTTTTAGCAAAAAACAAACAGCTTTTAGCCAGTGGTGTTGGACAAACATCAAGAGTTGATGCACTTAAACAAGCAATTACAAAAGCAACCAGTTTTAATCTTGATCTGAAGGGAGCAATAATGGCATCGGATGCATTTTTCCCATTTGCAGATTCAGTTCAAATTGCGAATGAGGCGGGCGTATCATTGGTTATTCAACCTGGAGGATCTGTTCGTGATCAGGACTCAATAGATTACTGTAATAAACATAATATGGTGATGGTTTTTACAGGGACAAGACATTTTAAACATTAATATATAAAGGCAATTAATTTAATATAGGACACATAATGGGATTGTTTTCTTTTTTTACGCAGGAATTAGCAATTGACTTAGGTACGGCTAATACAATAATAATACATAATGACAAGATCGTAGTTGATGAGCCATCAATTGTAGCGATTGACCAGGTTTCGGGGAAATTACTGGCAATTGGGAAACAAGCTCGCCAGATGCATGGTAAAACACATATAAATATCCGAACAATAAGGCCTTTAAAAGATGGTGTTATTGCAGATTTTAATGCTGCTGAACAAATGATCAGAGGTATGATAAAAATGATCAACAAAAAAACTCCATTGTTTGCACCTTCTTTACGTATGGTTGTATGTATACCATCAGGTAGTACTGAAGTTGAGATGAGGGCTGTTAGGGATTCTTCGGAACACGCTGGAGGACGTGATGTTTATATGATTTATGAACCCATGGCTGCTGCAATAGGAATGGGTATAGATGTGGAAGAGCCTAAAGGTAGTATGGTTGTTGATATTGGAGGAGGAACGACCGAGGTTGCTGTAATAGCACTTGGAGGAATTGTTAGTAATAAATCAATTCGTATTGCGGGTGATGCCTTTACTGCCGACATACAGGCTTATATGAGACATCAGCATAATATAAAGATTGGAGAAAGAACAGCTGAGGAAATAAAGATTAATGTTGGGTCTTGTTTGGCTGAGTTAGAAAATCCACCGGAAGATTATCTTGTTAGAGGCCCTAATTTAATGACAGCAATGCCCGTGGAGATTCCGGTGTCTTACCAGGAAATAGCTCATTGCCTTGATAAATCGATATCAAAAGTAGAAACGGCAATTCTTGGGGTATTAGAACAAACTCCACCTGAGTTATATGCTGATGTTGTGAATGAAGGAATACATCTAGCCGGAGGAGGAGGTTTAATGCGCGGATTAGACAAACGATTGACAGATAAAATCGGAATTCCATTCCATGTTGCAGAAGACCCTTTACATGCAGTAGCGAGAGGAACAGGGATTGCACTTAAGAATGTAGAAAGATTTTCATTTTTGATGAGATAACAACATAAATCTTTATAAGGTGAATAGAATATGAGGAGTTTATTTAAATTCTTACTACGGATACATTTTTTGCTACTATTCATACTTATAGAGATCTTTTCTTTTTCATTGTTAGTAAAGAAAAATAATTTTCATAAAGCCAGGTTTGCAAACTTTACCCGTCAGGTTGCCGGTAGTTTTTATACTAAGGCCAATAAATTAAAGGAGTACCTATCTTTAGCAGAAGAAAATCAAAGGTTAGCAGAAGAAAATAACAAGTTGTTAAATATTATTGAATCAACCTATAAATCGGATGAAATATTTTTTCGCTCTATTAATGATACAATAAATAATCAAAGGTATAGATATACTACCGCAAAAATTATAAATAATTCAATAAATAAAAAGCATAATTTTCTTACTCTAAATAAGGGAATCCAACAAGGATTAAGGCCGGAAATGGGAGTTGTTTCTGATGGAAGTATAGTAGGTATTGTTAAAGGTGTGTCTGACGATTATGCTACAGTTATATCATTATTAAATTTAGATTTAAGAATTAGCTCAAAAGTTAAGAAGAATGGTTATTTTGGTTCTCTGAACTGGACTGGGAAAGATTATTTAACTGCAACATTAAGTGAAATACCATTACATGCAGATATACAGGAGGGAGATACAATTATTACAAGTGGTTTCTCATCGATATTTCCTGAAGGAGTACTTGTAGGTTACATTAGTGATTTTGAAGAAAAGGGTGGCAGCTTTTATGAGATTAAAGTAAAATTGTCAACAGATTTTAAAAAGCTAAATAATGTTAATGTCATTGGAAATTTGTTACAAACTGAAAAAATTGAATTAGAAGAACGGTTATAAAAAATGATTAAGTTTTTTTCTAAATATCTTTTAACTTTTATTTTACTTGTATTTTTACAAGTTTTTATCTTGAATAATATACAGTTCAGTGGATATATTAACCCATATATTTATGTGCTTTTTATATTAGCCTTGCCATTTGAAACTCCTAAATGGGTTTTGTTAATTATAGCATTTGCACTTGGGTTAATGATTGATTTATTCTCAAGTACAGTTGGTATGCATAGCTCTGCTACAGTATTTATGGCTTTCTTAAGGCCTTATATTTTGAAGGTGATATCTCCTCGAGATGGTTATGAGTCAGAAACTTTACCCCAGTTAAGATATTATGGCGCAAGTTGGTTTATTCGATATTCAGCAATTTTAATTTTTTCACATCATACCTTCTTATTTTTTATTGAAGTATTTAGATTTTCAAGTTTTTTTGCAACATTTGCAAGAGTATTTTTGAGCTCAATATTTACTATTATTTTAGTATTAATAAGTCAGTATTTTTATAGAAAAGATACTAGAAAGTAATGCTTACTATATAAAAATTTTATAGGTGGATTCTTTTGCCAGTATTATTGCTGTTGGGCGATAGGCATATTGGTAACCATACTCTGCGCATGTTAGTGACGTACTATCAGTAAACACTATTACACGACCATGGCTAC
>DAOVYZ010000412.1 GCA_030635365.1 Bacteroidales bacterium | reverse complement strand
GTTGGAAACTTTATCGGCAATAGCAGAAGCTTTAACTAAAAAGCTCGATGATGAAATCCTTACAAGAAGAGTAGAACAAGTCTTAAAAAAGAATCCTGATTTAACAGATGATAAAGAAGACTAAAAAGTAAATAGTACTTTCCCCCCTAAACAAATTTGTTAGTACTTCGTGGATACATATCTACCAACTTGACAAGCAAAGTAATTCTAAACGCCCAATTTGTAACATGCGTTCAAATTACATGCGGGGTTTTGTGGTTTGCTGACTAAATATTATCTTAGTAAAGTTGTCCAACGGATAATGAAACGCGGCGAAAACCCGCACAGTTTCAAACCCGCGGGTCGTTAGCTTGCATACAATCCGAAGTTCAAAATGAACAGGTCGATTATAAATGATAAAGTGTCGATAAAATACTCCAAACCATATATTGCATTATTGAAAGTCCATTTAATGATTGACTTTTGTGTTATTGTTTAACATAAATTATATAAAAATGAAAAAGTCAGTTACAATTTCAAATAAACGTGTTTTATGGAGTATAGTTGGATTTATATTTTTTGCGATTATTTTTTTAGTAATTAAAGGGTTTTCCCAACCTGAAAACACCATCCCATTATTAGCAGAGAATTATACTATTGACACTCTTGCTATAAATTCCAGCGTTTTAAATGAAAAAAGAGAAATTTTGATATATAAACCACAGGAATTTGAACAGGATGATTCGGTTTTAATTATTTATCTGCTTGACGGAGAATACTCTGTTTATCATATCAACTGTATTGCAAAAGAACAATTTGATAAACCTGTGATTGGCATAGGAATAGTTAACACAGACAGAAGAAGAGATATGATTCCGGGCAATCAACCAGACAAATTCCTTAAATTTATAAGTAACGAGTTAATATCAGAAATAGAAAGCGGATACTTAATAGACCAACGGATTTTATTTGGTCATTCAAATGCTGGCGGGTTTACAGTCTATTCCATAATAAATGCACCATCCCTGTTCGACAAATATATTGCATCAAGTCCAACTCCTATAACAAATATTATTGATGCTAAAATTTATAAGCAATTAGAAAACAATAAAATAAAATTCTATTTTAGCTATGGTTCTAAGGACAAAAAACGAGTTAAGGAATGGTCAGAAAGACTACATGATAATTTACAAAAAATGAAATTTGACTATTTTGAATGGAAAAATGAAATTTATGAAGGAGAAGATCATAATTCAAGTGCTACTATTTCATTGATTAAAGGATTGCAATATTGAAAAAGTTTTTTTAGCCTATTTCTGTATTAACTTTTGTATTATTTTTAATTAAAATATAAAAATGAAAAAGTCAGTTGTATTTTCAATTCATTTTAGTTTTTGGTGTATAATTGGGATTATATTTTTTTCAATTATTTACCTGGTGACTAAAGAATTTTCCCTTCCTGGATATTCCATTCCATCAGATAAATGGAGAATTTACAAATTCTTTCTCTCAGTTATAGGTTTAATAGCAATTCCCTTTTATATTTCATTTTATTATACAAAATTGATAATTAAAAACTCTGTCTTTCTAATATATCCATTAATCTTAATAGTTACTCTTTATTTCATACATGTTTATTGGGAAGGGAACAATGTTTATAGATTTGTTGATTCCTTATTAACGATAATAATAATCGTGTTTTTTGCATTTTTAGGTGGATTATTCCAATTCTTATCAGATTGGTTCAAGAATAATAAGAGAACTCAAGAACTGGAAAAAGAGAACCAAAAAAGTAAATTAGCACTGTTAAGAAATCAGATTAATCCACATTTTTTATATAATACATTGAACAATATTGATGCTTTAATTAAAGTAAATCATGAAAAAGCTTCGCAATCATTAATTAAACTTTCCGATATAATGCGGTATATGCTGCATGATAACCAAACTAAATTGGTATTATTTAATGACGAACTTGAATATATCGAAAATTACATTTCACTTGAGAAGTTAAGAATTAAGAATCAAAATTTTATAAACTTTAAGATCGATGGTAATCACAAAGAAATTAGAATTGCCCCGATGATATTTATTCCATTTATTGAAAATGCATTTAAGCATTCAATAGATTCAGATTCAGAAAACGGTATATTAATTAACTTTACTGTTAATAAGAACATCATTACTTTTATTTGTAAAAATTATTTTGATAGTTCAGATTCAGAAAAAGATAAATCGCATGGAATAGGTTTAAATACCGTAATGAAACGACTTGAATTACTTTATCCCAATAAGCATAATCTTGTAATTGATAAAAATGATGCTATATTTAAGGTTACATTAGTAATTGAATTTAATGAAGATTAATTGTATAGCAATAGAAGATGAGCCTCTGGCGTTAAAAAAAATAGTTGATTTTATTCATCAGGTTGATTATTTAAATCTTTTACAGGAATTTGATAATGCCCTGAATGCAATTGGATTTTTAAAGAATCATTCTGTGGACTTAATATTTCTGGATATTAGAATGAAAAAGTTAACAGGAATACAATTCTTAGAATCCTTAATTGTAAAACCTAAAATAATAATCACATCAGCATATGATGTTTATGCACTAAAAGGGTATGAATTAAATGTGACTGATTATTTATTAAAACCTTTCTCATTTGAAAGGTTTTTAAAATCTGTAGAGAAAGTTTACACTGAATTAGCCAGTAAAATTGTTGATCATAACAGCGATTATATTTTTGTTAAAACTGAGTATCGAATTGAAAAGATCGATCTAAACAAAATCCTTTTTATTCAGGGTATGAAAGATTATTTAAAGATATGTACCTTGGATAAGAGCATTATGACCTTACAATCTTTTAAAAATATATTACAGGTATTGCCGGCTAAGGAATTTGTAAGAGTGCATAATTCATACATAGTTTCTGTTTCTAAAATTGAAAGTATTGAAAGAAACAGAATAAAGATTGGAGAAATGAGAATTCCAATTTCAGAAAGTTTCAGAGATAACTTTTATAATTTGTTGAATGAAGAAAAATATCTATCATAAAGTACGCAAGCTAATGGTGTCAAACTTAAACTGGGGGTTTTGTAGTTCGCAAACTTTGTGCTATCTTCAACTTTTTATTAACGAATAATGAAACAGGGCGAAATTCCCAGTAAAAGTTTACACCAAACCGTTGTGTGTAATATTTGGCAGCTACAAATGACATAGCTGACTAATATATTAACTCACCAAATTTTTTAATCTAATGAAAAAGACGCTCTTCATTATTTCAAATCTCATAGTTGGCAATTTGATTTTAGCATTGTTTGTATCCTCAAACTTTTTTCTGCAATCTCTGATGATCAATTTTAGTATCTACTTTCACATCTGTTTTAGTCTGTTGATACTATCAAGTTCATTTTTCTTTTTAAGGCTGGCAAAAAAGCTGACTAGTCGATTTTATCATTATTTATTTGGGTTTCTTACTTGCTTCATCCCTGTTGCACTTACTACTTTGTTTCTTATAGGAGGTCCTTTTCTATTGAACGGCACCGATGACATGGAGCCATATAAAACCATCGTTTTTGCATTAGAATTTAGCACACTTGTAATATTTACGACTGCTGCTATCTATTGGATACCATTTGGACTCCTTAACTCAATCTATATGAGAAAAAATTTTATAAATAAAACGACTGTCTGAGGATCACAAATACTAACCACAATCGAGTAGGCAGCCCCACTAGTAATCACTAGCAGGGAGAACCTCGGGGGTGAAACTCCCCTTGTCTACTCGACACCAAATTCCGTTATAGCCAATACTTCGGGGTTATTGTCAAAAAATCGCCAATTTTGATAGTAAGGAAATTAATTGTCAATTTATGACAAGTTTTTTACTAAATGTCATATTT
>DAOVYZ010000206.1 GCA_030635365.1 Bacteroidales bacterium | reverse complement strand
TTCAGAAACTAAACAGGAAGAATTTAGTATTGATTATACAGGTTTTGGACTAAATTTTGATTTGGAAATTACACCAGATGCTGAAGCAGAATTAATTTTTGATTCTAAAATTGGTGATGTAATAAGAGCTAAAGGTGAAGGTAATCTTAATTTGGAGATTAAAAATAATGACTTCAATATGTATGGTGATTATACTATAGAAGAAGGAGACTATCTATTTACTTTGCAGGATGTAATAAATAAAAGGTTTAAAATTAAACGTGGAGGAAACATAGTGTGGAACGGTGAGACTTCTGATGCTATTGTAAATATTGAAGCTATTTACACATTAAAAACATCACTTAACAACCTTATTGACACTTCTGCAGCTTACTATTCAAATGATGACTATTATAAAAAACGTATTCCTGTTGAATGCCAGGTGTTTTTAACCCAAAGATTAATGAATCCTTATATAAACTTTGATATTAATCTGCCAACTGCTGACGAAGAAGCAAAAACACTTTTAGAAACGACTATTAATACAGAAGAAAAATTAAATAAACAATTTCTATCATTACTAGTGTTAAACTCATTTATGCCTGAACAAACTGCATCTGAACTTAATAACGGGACAAATACTGCAGGCCTGGGTTCAGTTACTACCAGCGAATTATTATCAAATCAACTGAGCCATTGGTTATCTCAAATAAGTGATGAGTGGGACATAGGTGTAAATTATCGTCCAGGAGATGAAATTACAAAAGATCAGGTAGAAGTAGCCTTGTCAACCCAGTTATTAAATGACCGTGTAAGTGTAAATGGAAATGTTGCGTATGGCGGACAAGCAGCTGACCAAGCAAGTGATATTGTGGGAGATTTTACTGTAGACGTTAAGGTAAATAAGAGTGGGAAGCTTAGAGTTAAAGCCTTTAATGAATCAAATGATAAACGTATATATGAAGATGCATTATATACACAAGGAGTAGGAATATTTTACCGTGAAGAATTTAATACATTTTCTGAGCTTTTAAATAAATTTTGGAGCAAATTTCGCAGAAAAGAAAAAGAAGAGGAAGTAAAAGAAAAAGAGGTAACAAAGGATTAATGTTTTTTGTAACTTTGGAAAAGCCTAATTTAAAATAATTGTTCGAAATATACGTTTGTATAACCAAAATAAAATCTTAATAATATGAATAGCCTATTCATGCTTTTACAAATTAATGTAGCAGATAGTCTGAATACTACAGTTACAGAAGCAGGAGAAATTACATTATCTTTTTGGGAACTTGCAATTAAAGGTGGGTGGATTATGGTGCCCATTTTATTTTTATCTTTTGTTGCTGTTTATATTTTCTTTGAAAGATATTTTGCAATAAAAAGAGCGTCTCAAACAGATATTAATTTTATGAATAAAATTAAAGACTACATACACGATGATAAAATAGATTCTGCAATGGCATTATGCCAATCAACAAATAGTCCGGTAGCAAGGATGATTGAAAAAGGATTACAACGTATTGGGCGCCCTTTGAACGATATAAATGCTGCTATAGAAACAGTTGGGAACTTAGAAATAACAACCCTTGAGAAAAGTCTTCCAATGCTGGCAACTGTATCCGGTGCTGCTCCGATGATTGGTTTTCTTGGTACTGTTATGGGAATGATAAGAGCTTTTTATGATATGTCTAATGCCGGGAATAATATTGATGTGGGGTTACTATCAAATGGTATATACACTGCCATGGTAACTACAGTCGCAGGTTTAATGGTGGGGATTTTAGCTTATCTTGCATACAATATATTAGTTGCTAAAGTTGAAAAGGTTATCTTTCAGTTGGAGGCAAATACTTCTGAATTTATGGATCTGCTTAATGAACCTGTTGAATAATTAAGAGACATGTTATGGCATTAAAAAGAAGAAGTAAAGTAAATCCCAATTTTAGTATGTCATCAATGACAGACATAGTATTTTTGTTACTTATATTTTTTATGGTAACATCAACTTTAATAGCACCAAATGCATTAAAGCTATTATTGCCTCAGAGTTCTCATCAAACTTCTGCAACCGCTATTACATCAATTTCAATAAGCAAAGATTTAAACTACTATATTGAAGCCAATCAGATTCCTGTAGAAGATATTGAAGGCATCCTACAACATAGGTTTCGATCTGAAGGAATAGAAGAACCAACTATTTCATTGCACTGTGACCATAGCATACCTGTGCATGCTATGGTGAAAATTATGAACATTGCTAAAGACAATAAATGGAAGTTAATATTAGCTACCCAATCCAATTAACATTATGAGCAATTTCGTAAAAGAACATAAAACCGGTATAATCGGAACAATAATTTTTCATATAATTATTGTTGCTATTTTTATGATTTTTGGCTACTCAACACCTCTACCTTTACCTGAAGAAGAAGGTATCTTAATAAATTTTGGTGATAGTGATGAAGGTTTTGGCCAGGTGGAACCAAGAACGTCTGAAGCTATACAAGAGCAAGCATCTGCTGAAAGCCAGGAATCAACTCCGGAAACAACAACATCTTCTGATGATGGCTCTGTTACGCAAGATTATGAAGAAGCACCTGCGGTTAAAGAACAAGGTACAAAAGAAAAGAAAGAAGAAACAAAGACCGAAATTAAGCCTGAGCCAAAAAAAGAGGAGAAAAAAGAAGTTGTAGAAGAACGAAAAGTAAATGAACAGGCATTATTTCCGGGAAGAGATAGAAATACAAATAGTAGTTCCAGTGAAGGTAAAACTGAAGGGCAAGGAAATCAAGGTTCAAGAACAGGATCTACAGACTCAGACAATCATACCGGTGGAGAAAGTATGGGTACAAGTGGAACTAGCTTTAGTTTGACCGGAAGAAATCCGGAATCACTACCCAAACCCGAATATAATTATCAAATTGAAGGAAAAGTAGTAGTTGAAATTACCGTTGATAAGTATGGCAGTGTAACTAATGCAGTTCCGGGAGTAAAAGGGAGTACAACATTAGATGCTAATTTATTAACAGCAGCAAAAAAGGCTGCGTTAAAAGCCAGATTTGATAAAAAACCCGATGCTCCGGCATATCAAAAAGGAACAATTACTTATTTCTTTAAGCTACGATAGACCTAATGCCTCAAATTTGTTTGCAACCTTTTGCTACAGTAAAAATAATAAAACTAACCGGGTTTTAAAAAATATCAAATAACCCCAGGAGTTTCATTGCAGATACAGTTACTGCAATTAAAAGGACATATCGTACAATTTTAGGGTCCCAACTAACTGTAGCTCTTGCCCCAACAAATGCTCCAATCATATTTCCTACTGCCAATATCAATCCTAATTTATAATCAACCTGGTTATTTATCATAAATATAACTAATGCTATCGGAGTATAAAGTAGTACAACAAATACCTTTAAAGCATTTGCTTTTACTAAATCTAATCCGGCACCAAGAACTAAACCTGCTAACAAAAAGAAACCTACACCAGCCTGAATAAAACCTCCATAAATTCCAATAAAAAAGAATATCACCATTTGTAAAATACCCGGTTTTGGATTCACTTCTCCTACTCTACCCTTTACCCATTTATCAGGTTTATAGATAATAATGAAAAGCATAAATACTAAAAGTGCTCCTATAGTCTTACGCATTATCTCCTCATTAAGATTAATTGCAATATTAGCACCAATAAATGAACCTACTATAGCCGGAATTCCTAACCACAAACCCTGCTTCATATCAAGGACTTTTTGCTTTTTAAAGCTAGCTACTCCCACAACATTTTGCAAAAGAATAGCGATCCTGTTTGTTCCATTTGCTACATTTGCGGGCAAACCCAAAAACATCAACAAAGGGAGTGTTAATAAAGACCCGCTTCCTGCTAACGTATTAATAAAACCTGCAATAAAACCTACTCCAATTACTGCAAGTATTAAGTACCATTCCATTTTTCAAATATTTTGTTTCTGTAAATATAACAGTATTAAAATAGAGATAAAAAAAGCTGCCCGAAAATGGGCAGCTTTTAAATCTTATGTATAAATATTAATCTGCAAATAAAGGATACTTACTCATCATTTCAACAACATCTCTTCCAACTTTACTGATAGTTCCCTCATCTTCGATATTACTTATTACCTTATCAACAAAATCAACAATTGCAGCAATACTTTCATCTTTTATTCCGCGTGTTGTTATAGCAGCAGTCCCTACCCTAAATCCCGATGTTTGGAAAGGAGAACGTGAATCGAACGGAACCATATTCTTGTTAATAGTTATATGTGCTTTAACCAAAGTATTCTCTACAACTTTACCGGTAATCTCAGGAAATTTAGTTCTTAAATCTATAAGCATTGAGTGGTTATCTGTTCCTCCGGAAATAACTTTATAACCACTGTTCACAAATGCCTCAGCCATTACAGAGGCATTCTTCATTACTTGTTTTTGATACTCCTTAAATTCAGGAGTTAGAGCTTCATTAAAAGCTACAGCTTTTGCAGCTATAACATGCTCTAAAGGGCCTCCCTGTGTTCCCGGGAAAACTCCTGAATCAAACAATGAGGACATTTTTCTTACTACTCCCTTAGGTGTTGTTTTACCAAACGGATTATCAAAATCTTTACCCATTAAAATAATACCACCTCGAGGGCCACGTAATGTTTTGTGAGTAGTTGAAGTTACAACATGAGCATATTCCAATGGATTACTTAATAATCCGGCAGCAATTAATCCGGCAGGATGTGCCATATCAATCATTAAAATTGCACCAACTTTATCAGCAATTTCTCTCATTCTTTTATAATCCCACTCGCGGGAATAAGCCGATGCTCCACCAACAATCATTTTTGGTTTTTCTTTTAAAGCAACTTCTTCCATCATGTCATAATCAACCATTCCGGTTTCTTCTTTAACACCATACGATACAGCACGGTATAAAATGCCGGATAAATTAACAGGCGAACCATGTGATAAGTGCCCTCCATGTGATAAGTCCAATCCCATGAAAGTATCGCCGGGATTTAAAATGGTCATAAAAACTGCTGCATTTGCCTGTGCACCCGAGTGTGGCTGAACATTTACCCATTCTGCATTATATAATTGCTTTAATCTTTCGCGTGCCAAATCTTCCGACTGATCAACTACTTCGCAACCACCATAATATCTTTTCCCCGGATAACCTTCAGCATATTTATTGGTCATAACTGAACCCATAGCTTCCAAAACCTGGTCGCTCACAAAATTCTCTGAAGCTATAAGCTCTACTCCGTTAATTTGCCTTTCTTTTTCTTTTTGGATTAAGTCAAATATTTTAGTATCTCTATTCATGATTTTTATAGTCTTTTTATTAATTAATAAAAAAATAATTCTCAAAATTAGAGAATTATATAATGAATAAAAAATTATTTTATTTTGATCGTTTGAATTAAAAAAAGGAGAAGTTAACCTAATTTCTGAAAACTAAATAGTTCTCAACTAATTTTACAATTTTATTAATATCAAATGGTTTAGCTATAAAATCATCACAACCTGCGCTATAACAATCCAGTATTCCCTGAGAATGTGCATAAGCTGTTATAGCAACAATAGGAATTGAAGGGTTTATTTCTTTTATTTTTTGAGTAGCTTCATAACCATTAATCTTAGGCAATCGAATATCCATCAAAACAAGGTCAAAAGTATCTTTATTACCATGAAAACAATCTATAGCTTCTTTACCATCAACAGCTCTGAATAATTTAACCGGGTAAGAAGATAATATTTCCCTTAAAAGAATATAACCAACATCATCATCTTCAACAACCAAAATGTTGTAGTGGTATTTCTCATTGGTTTCTACACCCTTATTTTTAACCGTTTTATATAGATCCATTTCACCTAATTTTAAAAATTATTTCAATTTTAATTATATCTCTTATATTTTCCAATTATTATGAGTACTTTTTTTTTGACGAAGCACACTTTTTTATCAACAAAATAAATAATTTTGTTGATAAGTATTTAAACTTCCTTGATTCTTAAACGTTAAATCACATTTTTTTCATATATTTAAACTCATTATTAACTTAAAAATATTTATCATGGAAGAACAAAATGTACAAGCAACCGCTAACCAAAGACCAGGTTTCTTAACTGTATTGTGTATTTTAACTTTTATTGGAAGTGGTTTAGGAGTTCTGTTTAACTTATTGGGTATTTTTGGCATTGGAGCTTTAAGTGGATTTTTAGCTAAGTATGGAGGAACAAGTTTAGATGCAGGTATCTTAAAGCCAGTTCTAATGTTAGTTTTTAGTGCGGCTTCACTTTATGGTGCAATTCTAATGTGGAAACTAAAAAAAGTTGGCTTTTATCTTTATGTTGCTGCACAGGTATTAATAGTAGCATTTGGTTGGAGCATTATGGCATTAGTTTTTGCTTTGCTATTTGTTATTCTATATGGTTTAAACTTAAAACATTTACAATAAACTTAATATCTTACCATAAGCAAACCGCCTCATATTTGGGGCGGTTTTTTATACAGTAATATTGCTTATTATCTCCTTAACATCAGAGCTT